>JBBQMV010000001.1:0-33659 GCA_038329315.1 Bdellovibrionia bacterium
CCAAAGCGAGGCGACCAGTCGGAGATATCTCCGTCGTGCTCGCCCCCAGCGGATTCGTCATCTGTTCCATCGTACGCAAAATTTCCGGGCAGTTCGCAGGATTAACCCTCTCGGGTTTCAAAGCGCCAAGTAGAATGTTGAGTTCGTAGAGCATCTGAACTTTAGGAAGTTCTTCTTCCGCGACGTCGTTTGGAATCTCACCGACTCGTTTCTTTACCTCGGCCATAAGGCCCCCAAGAAGTTCCAGCCGCTTCGAGCGCACTTTCTCAATCCGAATCCCATCGGCGAGCGCGGCCAGCTCCGCCGGCACCGAGACCAGAGCGGACTGGGCAGAGGCGGTGAGGAGAAGAAGCGAAACGAGAATCATAGAGTGAGCAGCTTCCGATAGATTTCGATAAACGCCTTCGCCGTCGAAATCTTTGCATGCGAAGCAGCTTCGAAAGTCGCGAGGGCGCGTACGGTTCCTACCGTTGGAATCGAAGTGAGCACTTCCGCAAACGCGACGTCGTACTCGTTTCCAAGCTTCACCTTTAGCCGGCTCGCACCGCCGGTATCTTCGAACTGGATCATCTGAAGGGGCTGGGCGATCCCTTTCGTGAGCGTGATCGAGGTGTGGAAGGGGTTATCTGGATGGGAGAAGTCTCCGAGGTCGAGCGGCTTACAAACGCCGACATCGGCGCTCGTACCCAGATGAGGGATAAACTCTCCAAGCGCTGGATAAAAGCCCGCCAGATCCTCTGCGAAAGCGGGGAACGTCAAAAAAATGACGATTGTAAACAAGATCGGCTTCATGATTTTACGGATCGGCGAAATTTCACAGATTCTTAACGCGCGAGCGCTTTCCCGTGGTCACGAGGTTCGGAAACGCCGTGGAGGTCATCTCCTTCGCGCGTGACCGCCATGACCGCGCATCCGGCGGCCTTCTTCTCGAGTTTCCAGCCCTTCGCCGTCAGTTCGGCTTCTACCACCGGATCGAGACCGGGTGCTTCCACATTTAAAACATCCGGTTTCCACTGCTCATGAATACGGATCGCGTTCACCGCATCGTAAAGCGGAAGGTGATAAACGAGCACATTCAAGATCGTCTGGGCAACGCAGGTAATAATTCGCGTTCCGCCTGGCGCCCCGAGGGCGAGCCGTGGCTCCCCGTTTTCGAGCACGATCGTCGGCGACATTGAACTGAGAGGAGTCTTACCCGGCTGAACCGAATTCGCTTTAGATCCGATCGCGCCAAAGAGATTACTCGCGCCGGGCTTCGCAGAAAAATCGTCCATCTCGTTATTCAAAAGTATCCCGGTACCCGTCGCGACGAGTTTCGACCCGAACCATCCGTTAATCGTTTGGGTCGATACGACGACGTTCCCTTCTTTATCCATGATTGAAAAATGGGTAGTTTCGGTGTGCTCCGGGAGAAGTGGCATTTGATCACTGAGCTGAGCTGCGGGGGTAGCCTTCGCCGGATCGATCGTCGCGTGCAGTTTCTCTGCGTAAGCTTTCGAAGTGAGTGTCTTCACTGGCACGTGAACCCAACCCGGATCGCCCATATAGCGTGCCCGATCGACGTATGCTCGCTGCATCGCGGACGCGATCAGGTGGAGCGAAGCCGCGGACTGAAACCCGAGCGTCGCGAGCGGCTCCTTTTCGAGAATGTTCAAGATTTGGATCAAGTGCGTCCCGCCGCTACTCGGAGGAGGCATCGAAACGATTTCGTAATTCAAGAACTTTGAGCGGACCGGCTTTAACCACCGAACCCGGTAATTCCGGAGATCGTTCTCCGAAATCCAACCATCCGTCGAAGCCTGAATCGCTTTCGCAATCCGTCCCCGATAGAAAGCCTTCTCTCCACTTACGGCAATTTCGCGAAGTGAATGGCCGAGCGCCGTCTGAAGAATTTTTTCGCCTTCGAGGTAAGGCGTTCCGTCTGCTTTCAAATAAATGAGACGCGTATCGAGAAATTTATGAAGATTTTCTTTTTCGTCCTCGAGCGCGTTTGCAAGATACGGATAGACGGTGACACCACCCTCGGCGAGTTCGATCGCGGGTTGGACGAGATCTTTCCATTTCGCATGCCCGAATCGGCGATGAATCGCCGCGAGGCCTTTCACGAGCCCGGGAACTCCCGCTGCATGAATCCCGGTGAGCGATTTATTCAGTATGACTTCGCCTTTTTCGTCGAGGAAAAGACTTTCTTTTGCTTTCGAGGGGGCGCGTTCGCGAAAATCGATCGCATAAATTCGTCCCGTTTTCGCTTGGCGATAGAGCATAAATCCGCCACCACCAATCCCGGTCGACTGGGGGCGTTCTACCCCAATCGCGAACGAAGCGGCGATCGCCGCGTCGATGATATTTCCGCCGGCGCTAAACACGCGGTCAACCGCGTCGGTCGCCGTGCGTCCCTGAGTCGAGACCACCCAGTTTTTTCCGGTCGCTTCCGTGATCCCACGCGTACCCGCATCCGCTTGGACCGCATAACGCGGAGCTAAGCCCGAACTTTCCGTTTTCGGTGCGCCACCCGCGCATCCGACAACGCTCGCGACGAGTACAGCAAAGGCGAACACGATACCTGACTTTTCATTCGACATCCGCTCATCGTGCCAAATCGTGGGTTGGATTTCATCCGAAGATTCGATACTTCTGAACGTACGATCGGGGGGTCGTATGGGCTGCATCACGCTACAGATCGCAGGAGTCGTCGCCATTACTATCGCGTTCTCAATCGGAGCCACCGCTTACGCGGTCGAATCTCCGGATTGGAGCGAAGGTGCATCCATCACCGCACCGCGCTCGAATCCTTATGGACTCGATGCGACGGACTTCCCCGTTTCACGCCGCGAAGGTTACCTTCACGCACTCGAATATCCCCTCGATATCTCGGGGGTCATGATTCCGTGGCGGCCTACTGAAGAATTTTTAAATAACCATTCCTCGAATCCGATCCGTAAAATTATTCACGGCGCGTTCATGGGCCTCTCTAACATTAGAAGTACCGATGACCTCTTCGAGCGGGCTGGTCTCCATCCTTACCCGACGACCGATGCCGAGGGCGCCGACACGATTCCGCATCGAGGTCCGAGGGCGCCGACCGCACGCATGGGCGTAACGGTGTTCGAGCGCCAGGGAGTCGAAGCGTTCACGCTCTCCTGCGCTGCCTGCCATAGCGCGAATCTCTTCGGAAAAAAGATTCTCGGGATGACGAACCGCTTTTCGCGAGCGAACGATTTCTTCGTACTTGGAAAAAAAGCGATCGGTCTCGTTGGCACTCCTCTTTTCGCCAACGTCCTCGGTGCGACCACGGGCGAAGCTGACCTCTATTCTCGTCTTCGCGCTCGATTAAAATCCGTGGGAACGAAAGAACCGGCTATCCTTGGTCTGGATACGTCTCTCGCCCAAATCGCGATATCGCTCTCGCTTCGTTCGGACGACGAGTACGCCTCTTTTGATCCCCACCGTGAGAAATTCCCTAAAAAGGAACCCCTTAATGATTTCGTCGCCGATGGAAAACCCGCGGTTTGGTGGAATACGAAGTATAAGAATCGGTGGCTCTCCGACGGTTCCATCGTTTCCGGAAATCCGATCTATACGAACATCCTCTGGAATGAAATCGGCCGCGGTACCGATCTCCACGAACTCGAAGCCTGGTTCGCGGCGAATCCGAAGATCATCGAGGAACTGACGACCGCCGTCTTCTCGACGGAAGCGCCGCGAATCACTGACTTCTTCCCGGCCGAACGGATTTCGATCGAGCGCGCGAAACGCGGTGAAGTCGCGTTCAATAAAACATGCGCGGGATGCCACGGGACCTACACGAAGGCCTGGTCCCGCACAGACGGCGATCTCCTTCCACTCGTCGAACGGTTAAAGACCGACACTGTTCACTACCCCGAGAAGACGAAGGTCGTGAATGTCGGCACCGATCCCCAGCGCGCCGCCGGAATGGCGTCCCTTGAAAAAGGTCTAAACCCGCTCGCGATCTCGAAACGCAATGGCATCGTGATCAAACTCCAGAAGGGCTACGTCCCCCCTCCCCTCGTCGGAATCTGGGCGCGCTGGCCCTACTTCCACAATAACTCCGCGCCGAATCTCCAAGCGGTCCTCACTGCCGGTAAGGATCGGCCCGCGACTTATTATGCCGGCGAAGCGCTCGACCGCGAGAAGGACTACGACTCTGACCTCGGCGGCTATCCTGAAGGCGACCGCGTGCCGACCGCTTGGAAGACCGGCAGCGACTATCGCTACGACACTTCGAAGCCGGGCATGACAAACCGCGGACACGATGAAGGCGTTTTCCTGAAGAAAGGCATCGAGATCTACACCGCCGATCAGAAGCGCGACATCATCGAGTTCTTAAAGACTCTCTGAGCGCGTATCCGAGAACCGCTTCCGGGTGACGCCGATCATTACGACGACCGCAATCACCGCCAGCACGATCCACTGACCGCGCGCGAGCTTCCCACGGATGAGTTCGAGATTTCCGGCGACCGCTTTTACGGAATAGAGCATGCCGGGAATGACAATGAGTGCGCCGGCGAAGTTATAGGCGAGGAATTTCCAATACCGGAGACCGAGCGTCCCCGAAGTAAACATGAAAACAGTACGGATCCCCGGCATGAAACGAGCGAGAAAAACGACGCGGTAGCCCTGGTTCCGGAAACTGATTTCCGTTCGCGCGATCCGTTCGGGCGTGAACGCTTTCCGAAAGGGCCAAACGCCGATCACGCGCTTTCCAAACTTCCGCCCGATCAGGAACATAATCGTATCGCCGAGGAGGATCGCGAAGATCGCGAGCGGAATGAGAATCGCGTACGCCGCGCTCCCTTGGTAGGCGAGATATCCAGCGGTGAGGAGAACGAAATCCGCCGAAATCGGCATGCATAACCCGGCGAACATCAGCGCTAATCCGTAAATCGGGTAGAACATCGGATTCGCGGCGCTGAGATACGCCTCAATCCAAGTAGGCATCACGGTCTATTTCCGTCACGGACTGGCGCTTGAAGCAAATCGCCTGCACGCGGATCTTCACACTCGTGTCCCATCCATCCATCTGCGGATCGATCAGTGAGGGATTCAACGGACAATAGGAGTACTTCGGGATAATTCGGTTGTCCTTTTTTTCTCCGAGAATTGCGAGAGCCACCGGTGCCGCTTGGATGACTTCGAGCCGCCCCATCTGGAACTCGATGCGGGCGATATCGAAGGCCGTCAGGAACGGGTAAGCGGAAGGCGGAAGATTTCGGTTCGTCACCTTACGAATATAGATCGCCAATACGCGCTCAGGAGCGGACCGGAAAAGCTCGTCATAAACTTCGAAGTCACTCGCCGTATCGTCACCAACGAAAATGAAGACGTCGTTCGGATTCTCATCCATCAACTTATGAATGACTCGAGTCTTATACTTACGAAGGCCTCCGAAACCAAGAAACGGCCGGGTGTGAAGTTTTCCATCAGGAAATCCGGCATCGGAAAGAAATTTCGCGGCTAAGAATCGCACGACATCCGGAGCGCCAGTGACGTAATCGAAGGTGTACTTTCGATCGATCGCGAAGGACTGGTATAACTCGCGCATTCCTGCGAAAGCCCGTTTTCCGAACAGGCCATTTGCAATGGCAGCGAGGGGATCTCCGACATCCGTAATCTTCGTCGTATCGTCAATGTCACTCACGACTCGAATTCCGGCGCTGGCCGAAGTAGTCATGACTGAAAGACCTAATGCGAGACTGAAGACCGATGAACGAAGTTTGCGCATGCGCCCTAGAGCGTACGGAAACCCCCTCAAAACTGCACGTCGCGGCACGTTACTTAAAACAGCCGCCCCAAGAGAGCAGAAGACTTCGAACGAAGCGTCTTCGAAGCCGAGTTCACGAACGGCGCTTGGGCCGAAATCCGCGTGTACACCGAGTAGTGAGCGCAATCATCGGGCGCACTATCCGGATTTCCGCGGTTAGTTACGCCCCAAAGAAGAAGCTGGCCGTTCGAAGCCCGGGCGAACGCGGGGCCGCCGGAGTCTCCGTGGCAGGCGCCCTTCTGATTACGTTGGTCGAGAAGAATTTCAGTTTTCGCGAACTTCCCATCCGCGACCTGAACGGTGACTTCACGGAGGATCCCTTCTCCGCTGCCGCCGCCCGCCATCGTATTCACGCCGTAACCGATCAGCACCGCAGAAGATCCGGTGGCGATACTCGACTTAGAAGAGAGCATCGTCGCCGGACGGTAACCCGATGGGAGACCACCGCGGAAATTGATGATCGCGATATCGTTTTGGTCGTTTCCACTCGCGCGAGGATTGTACTTCGTATTCTTCAACACCCCAGTGGCCTTCACTACGATGCGATTCGAAGCCCGAATATCCTTACCGAAGATGATCGAGATGTTACTGGCAGTAACGGTACCGCCCGTATCCGAGGTCACGCAGTGAGCGGCGGTTACGATGATGTCGGTCGCGAGCAGCGAGCCGGTGCAAATGGCTTGGCCGCCGGTGACGTTAATCACCAGTGCGACTGTGCCGGCGCCGTCCAGGCTCGTCGACGATACGGTCGTCCCGCCAACAATATTGGTGGATTCGGTACCGGCGAACGCGAGCTGGGCGGAAAGACTGAGACCAAGTGCGGACAAAATGAGTACAGGCTTAGAAATGAACATAAACAACCTCCGTGTATAAGTTCCGGGGTGGCAGGACGATGATTCCGCGTGGGTATGCGAAACCGGGTATGGTTTTGTGGGAGTTTGTCGGGTGGGGAGGCGAGTGTTCGAAGAGCGGTTTCTAAGAACGCCTCCACCGACGGCAAGACAATGAGCAATCTCCGGGCCAGCGAAAAACGCATTTCTGGACGAATAAAATCGGGTACCCAGAAAACACCATCATTTCGGGCCTATTTCTCTAGATTCGTCGTAGATTAATTCATCATCCGCGCGAAATCAGGGTACGCCGCTTTTCGGTTTGCGGACGATTTGGCTCCGATAAATCGCGAAAGGACCGCCGAAATACGGCGTTTTTCCTGACAAAATCACTTCCTTTAGAAGTAAAAGCGACCACCGATTTGGTATCCGTCGGAGCGAGTCGGGTCGACGTGCGTGCGAAGGAGTCCGCCGTAAATCCGGAAAAACTTGTAATCGATGAAGAGGTTCGCCTCGAACTCGCTCCCGCCCTTCCCGGCGCCAGCGGCATCCGAGGTTCCGTCCGAGTAGACGCGGTACTGGGTTTCGATGCCGCCGAGGCGCATCAGATACAAGGTGAGACTTGCGCCATACACGGCGCTCCGGAAGATCTCCGGCTCGGACTGGGCCCGCATGCCGGCGAAAAGCGTGAGGTTCGTACCCTGCTGATAAAGCCCGAAAAGACGCAAATTAAAGAGCGCATTCCAGCGGCCAGGATCACTTTCGTTTTCGAACGTCAGCCCGAAGATCTTCGCGAACGCACCGAATTGGAACCGGTGATCACGAGCGTCTTTCGGGGAGTCGAGAAACCGGTAATCTCCGCCGAGATAAAACTCGTAAGGCGTAGGAGTATGCATCGCAAGCCAGAGATCTCGTGTTCGCATCGTGTCGCGGCTCGCGATCCAATCGGACAGATTCCATCCCTTTTTCGTGGCGATTTTATCGTCCGCCTTTTTTACGACGAATGTGTACGACTCGTCCGCGCGGGCCGTCGAGATCGCGAAAAGCGCGATAAAAAGTAGTAGATATCGCATGGATTACCCCGTTTTTTTAAGGAGATAGGAGAACGCGACTTTTCCGCTCATGAACGTGGTTACGCGGTTTCGCCCCCCCTGCTTAGATTCATAGAGCGCTTTATCTGCCCGTTTTAAAGTTTCTTCCGGAGAAACTCCCGTCTCGTAAACGGAAACGCCCACACTCGTGGTGACTCTCCCTAATGGCTGATGTTCGCCGTGAGGAAAAACTTCAGTCTCGATTTCTTTGCGTGCCCGTTCTGCGAATTCACGACCCGCTTCGATCCCGGCTCCCGCGACAAGAACCACGAATTCTTCACCTCCGTACCGAGCCACGAATTCCGCCCGTCCGGTCACGCGTTTCAGCGCCTTCGCTATTCTGCGAAGCGTCTCGTCGCCGGCTGGATGTCCGTTCCGATCATTGAAGTGTTTGAAGTGATCGATATCGAAAAACGCGATACAATAGGGCTGATTCTTTTTCTCCGCTCGCTCATGCTCGAGCGCGAGTCGTGCCCGGAATGCGCGAAAATTCGAAAGTCCCGTCATCTCGTCCGTCAGCGACTGTTGTTCGAGCTGGTTTCGCTTTGTTCGTTCTTTCGTCACGTCACGCGCGAGGACTTGGTAAACTTCGCAATAGTCCGCGAGCCAAACACGGGCAAAAGTAAATTCGAGGATCTTACCATCTGCGATTGTCCGCTCGAGCGGAGTGCCCGGAATTTCGAACCAGGTTTGGACCATCTCTCTCTCCGCTTCCGGGAAAACTTCGAAAAAATTCATCCCTTCGGGCGAAGCGTTGGCTTCGAGCAGGCCGCGAAAAGTGGCGTTCGTCTCGAGCATTTCATAATTCCGAACGTCGACGAAAACGATGCCGTCATGCGAACGTTCGAAAAGATCCGAGTAGTTCGCGAGTTGGGAAAATTTCCCGCCCACGACCCGTCCTTCTAGTTTTTCGCGCGCGAGCGCCAAGAGTTTCTTCTGAGCCATACCTTCTCTTCGAAAGAACCGGCTCTAGAATGAAGAGAAATGAGCGTCAAAAATCTATCGAACCGCCATTCGGACGTGGGTCATCAGGGCATTCATGACAAAGAGAAGGACAACGAGGCCCGCGCCAGTCGCTAGTGCCTCGTACCCGCGGTTCTTCAGAAAGAGCGCACGGGAGAATTGCTGGGCCCGCGTTTCGGCGGAATGCTTCAGTTCCGTATACGAAACAAATTTCGTCAAACGGGGAAAAAACCGAGGCACTTCACGATGGTAGCTCGGAAACGTATTTGGGAACTTTTTGGCGAGGACTTTCTCCTCGGCGATGGAAACGAGGTAAAGAAGCGAAAGCCCAATCACGAAGGCGAGTGAGAGCGCGACCCAAGCGTCCTGGGATTCCGCGACCCCGCAGACCATCAGGAGTGTCCCTAGGTAGAGCGGATTTCGAACGAACGCGAACGGTCCGGCGATCGTAAGCCGCCCTTCTTTATCCAGGAAGCCGCTGGCGTAGGCGCGAAGCGCCGCTCCGAAGACGATGATCGAGATCCCGAGAGGGTCGGGCGACTGGCGGACAACCCATGGAAGCAGCAAGAGGGCCGCCCAGCAGAGGTAGTTCCGAAGTTTGCCGCGAATGAAGCGTTGGAATTCGAAGGCCATAGGAATGGGTCTTCTATATGTCTAAATATTTCCCAAAACTAGAGCCGCTGCGAATAAGTGGCTTTATGCGTCATTAGATGGGTTGAAGTTTGTGGGTGCTTGATCGACCTAAGAAGCATTAAAATAGAATTCGTAAACATTTGGGCGGTAGCGGGAGAGGTATCTTGAGAGGCCAAGAGTTAGCCGACTTTTTGAAAAATGCCCGAACGTCCGCTGGTCTGTCCCAGAAGGAAGTCGCCGTCGTTCTTGGCTATAAATCGTCTCAGTTTGTTTCGAACTGGGAGCGCGGCCTTTCGTCGCCCCCGATCGGGACTTTGCGGCGCCTCTGCCGTCTTTATAAAACCGACGAGTCGCAGGTTTTTCATATCATCCGCGACATCGCGATACGCAAACTCGAAGCCGATCTTGAGCGTGAGTTTTACGCGGAAAAGTCCTCAAGCTAATTTTTCACAAGGCCTGCACGCTTTAGACCGCGAAACGCGCGGCGACTGCGACTTTCGAAGCGGTGGCGTTTTCCAAACCTTCGTTCGAAGCGGTTTCGATAATTTCGTAATTCGCAGGATCTTTGAAAACTTCGGCCAGGATTGAGCGATGAAGATCGTGTCCGGCGCGATGAAGTTTGAACGATCCTTGAACTTGAATTCCCGCGAGTTTGAAATCTCCGAGGGCATCGAGCGCCTTATGGCGAACGAATTCGTCGGGATAGCGGAGGCCTTCAGGATTCAGAACGAGTGCGCTGTCGAGAACGACGGCGTTCTCAAGCGATCCACCGAGAACGAGTCCCATCTTCTTGAGCGCTTCGACATCGCGAAGGAAACCGAAGGTGCGCGCAGACGCGATTTCTTCGAAAGCGGTTTTGCCGTCGATGTAGTGGAATTCTTGGAAACCGATCGAAGGGTGATCCCAATCGATGGAGGCGTGAATTTCGAGACGACTCGAAGGTTCGACGACGGCCCATTTTTCAGCGAGTTTCACTTCCACGCGGCGTTTGATCGCGAGTGCGGTACGCGGAGCAGCTTGGATTTGAGTACCTGCCGTCTTCAAGGCCATGCAGAACGGTGCGGAGCTACCGTCGAGGATCGGAACTTCCGGTCCTTGCACTTCGATGAGGAGGTTATCGATACCGAAGCCGTGCAGAGCGGCCATCAAGTGTTCGATCGTGGAGACTGTGGTGGAACCTTTTCCGAGCGTGGTCGCCATTTGCGTGTTCACGACATTGCGAAAGTTGGCTTCGATCGGGAGCGCGTCCACGAGATCCGAGCGCTGAAAGAGAATCCCTTGATTCACTCCCGCGGGCTTAAGCCGGACCGACGCTTCCTTACCGAAATGCAGTCCAATCCCGGTGAGGGTTACTGCTTTTTTAATGGTTCGTTGGAAGTTCATAAATTTGCGAGTTCCTAACTCCCCCTGATCAACCGCAAGTTCAATGCCGATTTGGTCCGAATTTAAGAATTAATTGAATATTGAAGTCAGGAATCCAAATTCTTCTTTAAATTCGAGGATATAAACCCGTAAAGATTTCTGAGCTGCCTCGTGTCAATTGTCTAAAGAATTCAAAGAAAACCCGTACTTGTGGGATTTGAAACACACTCAAATTCGACCCGAGTGTGTTCTTTTTGCAACAGCTAACACCCGCCAGGGCCAGAAGCCCGCACCGCCAGGGCCAGAAGTCAGAGACTCTTCGGAATTTCGATCAGCGGGAGTTGTCGAATCGTATCGATGAGCGGCTTACCGAGGTGCTCGAACGCGGCTCGATTAGCGACCCGCCCCCGAGGCGTCCGTTGGAGAAACCCTTCCTGAATAAGGAACGGTTCGTACACATCTTCGATCGTCTCGCGCTCTTCGCCGAGCGCAGCGGCCATCGTTTCGATGCCGACCGGTCCGCCTTCGAACTTCTCGATGATCGTCAGGAGGAGTTTACGGTCCATGAAGTCGAGTCCACGCTCGTCCACTTCGAAAAGTTTCAAAGCGTCCTGGGCGACGCGGCGATCGATCTTATTCGTGTTCGCACGCACTTCTGCGAAATCCCGAACGCGTTTCAAGAGCCGATTCGCGATCCGCGGCGTACCGCGGGAGCGGCGGGCGATTTCGTCCGCACCGGTTTCGAGCATCGAGATGCCCAGAATTGCCGCCGAGCGGATTACGATTTTTTCGAGCTCTTCCGATGGATAGAAATCGAGGCGGAGTTGGACGCCGAACCGATCCCGAAGCGGACTCGAAAGAAGACCCGTACGCGTCGTCGCACCGACGAGCGTGAACTTCGGAAGGTCGATCGAGATCGTTTTCGCGGCCGGTCCTTGGCCGATGATCAGATCGAGTTTGTAGTCTTCCATCGCGGAATAAAGGACTTCTTCGATGGATTTTTGGAGGCGGTGAATTTCGTCGATAAAGAGAACGTCGCCCGGTTGGAGATTCGTAAGGATCGCCGCGAGATCGCCCTTCTTCTCGATGTTCGGGCCGGTAATCGAGTGAAGCTGGGTTCCCATTTCCTGGGCAATAATGTGCGCGAGTGTGGTCTTTCCGAGTCCTGGAGGACCCGCGAGCAAACAGTGATCAAGCGCATCCCCACGACCCTTTGCAGCCTGCATAAAGAGCGAGAGGTTTTCCTTCACTTTCACCTGGCCGATATATTCGGACAGGAGAGTCGGGCGAAGGGAAACGCCGGCATCTTCTTCCGAGAACTTGCGAGGAGTGAATTCTTCACCCTCGCCGTCCTGGGCGTTTGAGCCGATGATTCGATCTTGATCTGACGAAACCATGAAAAGTTCTCCAAGCGCGCATGAACGACTACGGGATGCCAACGACTGCGGTACTGCTCTGGACTACTACTTAAATTAAAACCAATGAGCGGCCGACCTGGGGTCGGCCAAAAAATAGACTATCGAAGTTCTTTTAAGGCCTGCTTCACGACTTCTTCGGTACGGGTGACACTCGGGGACTTCGCGTCCTGTACCTTCCGAAGGATTTGAACGACTTCTTGTTCACGGTAACCGAGGCCCACGAGGGCATCCTTGGCTTCTTTGAAGGCTTGGGTTGCGAAAGCGACCGCGGAATTTCCCGGACTTGCACCCCGTGCACCGACCGATGCTGCTGCGCGCAACCAGTCCGCTGGGAGTTGGCCCTTTTCGGCCTTCTTCCGGAGAGAATCCCTAAGTTCGACGACCACGCGCTCGGCGGTCTTCTTTCCAATGCCCGGAATTTCGGTCAGCGAATCCTGATCGCCTTCGAGGATTGCTTTCACGAGGGTCGGAATCTCGACTTTCGAGAGGATGCCGAGCGCACCCTTCGGTCCGATCCCGTTCACGGTGAGAAGCGTAAGGAAAATTTCTTTTTCTTCACGAGAGAGAAATCCGTAGAGGTCGAAAGCATCTTCCCGAACATGGGAGTGAATCCAAAGTTCGGCGGCCGCACCGGCGTGAAGTGACTCGTAACGGGAACTGAAAGGAAGCGCGACGGAATATCCGATTCCACTGCCACTCGGGATCACGACAGCTTTACCGTCGGAGACCTCGAGAAATTTTCCGTTCAAATATCCAATCATGGATCAATTCTTCCCGCGCATGATTCGTTTCCGATCACCGACGATTTCTGGCGTGAGGCCAAGGCTTTCAGCGAGGCCCATCCTCGTCTTCGACCTAGATTGAGTCAAAGTATTTTGATGCCCTTTTCCCAAAGTCGAATGAGATCCATGAACTCGTGCATGACACACAGCCAATGCAAGTCCGTCGGACGCGTCAAATGACGTAAATTCCTGTTTGCCGAGCATGATCTCGAGCATCCGAGCGACTTGTTCTTTTTCCGCACGCCCGTGACCGACGATCGCTGACTTCACTTCGGTTGGTGCGTATTCGACGACGAGGAGTCCGTGAATTTTCGCAGTAAGGATCGCCGCGCCTCGGGCTTGCCCGAGCTTAAGCGCCGAGACCGCATTCTTCGCGAAGAAGACTTTTTCAATCGAGAGAATGTGCGGACGGTGCGTCTCGATCACGTCCGTGAGGCCGTGATAAATTTCGAGCAGCCGATCTTCAAGCGGCATCGTCGCCGTACCTGTCGTGGAGGCGATCTTCAGCGCTCCATGAGCGACGTGGCGGATCTCGTTTCCGCATAGATCGACGACGCCGTACCCGGTAATCCGGGAGCCGGGGTCGACCCCTAAAATGCGGTACTTCTCAATGACTCGAGGCCGATTCGCCTTCGACTCTGCCGACATTATGTAAGGAAATTAGAACACAGGGCGGCACCGTTAGGAAGCGCCCTGTCGACATTTTCTACAGGGTTTTATCGTAGATGCGGTGAACCTTCGTGCGCTTACCGCACATGTGCTCGAGCGCACGGTTCATCGGAATATTGTCTTCGAGAATCCAGCTTGCTTCGCCGGCCGGATATCCCGCGGCCGGACCGCGCTTGAGGTACTCGAGATAGAGCACCGGGCCGATGCCCATCGGTTGGTACTTTTTCTTGATTCCAAGGGTGATAACCCGGCAGCGATTCATCGTTTTCTTTTTTCCCGGACCCTTGAGATTCCAGAGCAGTTTGAAAATGTTGAACGGAAGAAGTTTACCACTCGGAATCTTCTTAATCGCTTGGTTCACGTCAGGTAGCGCGAGCGCGAAGGCCACTGGCTCGCCACGCACTTCGGCGATCAGCAGAAGGTTCGGATCGAGGATCATCTTCATATCCTTCGCCATGTGCCGAAATTCTTCGGGGGTCATCGGAACGAAGCCCCAGTTTTTTTCCCAGGCGTCATTGTAGATGTCGAGGATCATGTCGACTTCTTTTTCGAACTCGTTCATGCGTACGGTGCGGAACGTAACGTTCCCGCTTTCCTTCAATTTCTCGGCTTGGGCAAGCAGACGATCGGAAAATTTCGCGACCCGCGAATCGATGATGTAACTGAGAAGATCTTTTGACTTCGCGAGGCCCCATTTTTCGAGGTGCTTCGCGTAGTACGGCGGGTTGTAAGTCGTCATGACCGCGGCCGTGTCGTCGAAACCTTCGACGAGAAGTCCACACTCGTGGTTTGTCGACGGATTTGCGGGTCCGCGCATGACGGTCATTCCGCGACCCTTACCCCACTTCGCGATTTCACTGAGAAGAGCGTCGGTGATTTGTTGGTCATCGAAAGTTTCGTAAAAACCAAAGAAGACGGTTTGTTCTTCGTGAAATTTATTATGAGTGTCATCGATCACACCGACCGCACGACCGACGAGTTTATCTCCGTCGTACGCAAGTACCGGATGCATGTACGCATGCTTGAAGAATGGATTCTTATCGACGTTCAGTAAATCGTGCATCGCGATTTTCAGGGGCGGAACCCAGTTCGGATCCTTGCCGTAGATCGCCCATGGAAGATTGACAAAAAGGTTCCAATCGGACTTGGTCTCGACGCGCTTAATTTTAATCATGCCTCGTTTTCAGCCAAAAATTGGGATTAAGCAAGCGTAAGCTATAAACGCAAAAATGCCGTTTTCCACAAATTACTCGTGAAAAACGGCATTTTATAAATCGATCGAAACGGAACTAAGCGAAGAGCGCCGATACGTTCTGGGACGGCTTCATCAAGCCGCGTTTGCCGAAATGCTTTTCCGCGACGGTGTCCATCGCCGCCATGCGATCCGGATTCCCGAGGATCCCGAAGGCCTTCCCGAGTTTTTCCAAAACGGTGAGCGAATAGTCGAGGTCGGCTTCGGTGTGTGAAGCCATATAGCTCGTGCGAATGAGCGCGCATCCTTCCGGGACTGCCGGACGAACGACTGGAGTTGCGAAAACGCCGTTCTCGTAGAGCTTCTGGCTAAAAGCGAGAGCCATCATATCGTCGCCGATGAGCAGCGGAATGATTGGAGTTTGGGAACCGAGGGTGTGGTAACCCATGCGGCTCAGTCCGGTCGCCATCTTCGCGGAATTTTTCCGGAGATTTTCGAGGTGCTGAGGCTCGTCCTGAACGATACGCATACATTCGAGCACGGTCGCGGCGGCGGAAGGCGCCAATGCGGCCGTGAACATGAAGTGCCGGGCATTGTGCTTGATATAGTGGATGACGTCCTTCGAACCGGCGACGTAGCCGCCAACCGAAGCGAACGACTTCGAGAAGGTTCCCATCACGATGTCGGCCGTATTCGGCATGTTGAAGTGGAATTCGGTGCCTTGGCCCTTAGGTCCGAGTACGCCGATGGCGTGGGCGTCATCGATATAGGTGCGGCAGTTATACTTCTTCGCGAGCGCATAAACGCCTGGCCAGTTCAGGATATCGCCCGACATTGAGAAGACGCCGTCGGCAACGATGAGCGCGCCTTGATAGAGGTCGCGGTGCTCTTTCAGTTTCCGCTCGAGATCTTCCATATCGTTGTGGCGGAAGACGATCGTCTTGCCGGCGGAGCCGCGTGCGCCTTCGATAATCGAAGCGTGATTTTCTTGGTCCGAAAAGATGACGTCGTTCTTACCGACGAGCGTGGAAAGAGCGCCTTGGTTTGATTGGAAGCCGGTGGCGAAAACGAGAGCGGCTTCTTTACCCGTAAAACGGGCGAGCTTCTCTTCGAGTTCCTCGTGGAGAACCGAGTTTCCGTTCAGAAAGCGGGAGCCGGTAAAGCCGGTACCGAAACGATCGATCGCGCCCTTCGCGGCGGCTATGACGCGTGGGTCATGAGTCAGTCCGAGGTAGTTATTCGAACCGATCATCACGCGCTTTTTTCCGTGCGTAACGACGTTCCCGCCGGTCGTTTCTTCGATCGGCCGGAAGAAGCAATAGAGGCCCGCAGCTTGGACCTTTTTCGCAAGATCGTAGCTAAAGCATTTCGCGAAAAGATCGTTCTGATTTTCGTTCGACATGGTGGGGACCTCGTAGAGCAGGGTTGTCGGTTCTAAAGCGGTGAATTCCCGAATTAACATTCCAGATCGCGGTGGGTCAAAGGAAAAGGCCTATTTCCCGAGTAAACCACTTGGAAATGGGTAGTTCATTTCACACCTTTTTTTTCTAAAGATCCTGTAATTTTTTCCGATAAGGGAGTGGGTGAGTATTTTTATTCGCGCCGCTATCTGGCCTTAACTATTTGAATTAAATAGAGAATTACCATGTTACCCAAAATTGCCTCGGCACTTGCTCGAGTCCTCGATCCGATTAAGCCGGTCGAACGTCCGGGCCAGTCCCTCACTACCGCAAAATCTGCCGAAGGTGGAGACGGGGGTTATGGCACATTGGGTTATGACTCTCAGGAGAAACCGGCGGAGAAGGAAGCCGGAAACGGATCAAACGCCGTTCCGGATCACCCTCTGGAAAACGGCGTTTCGCCCGAACATCCTGAAAAGAGAACGGTGAGTATTCCGTTCCGGCCCGGCCTGACCCAAGTCATTCTTGATCTGAACAGATCTCGTCCCGAGCGAAGTGCGGAGGCTGCCGCCGCCACCTATGAAACCGGCGCTAAAGAACAGAAGAAGAACTCCCGCCTTCCTAAGGGTTCTATGCTCGATAAAAAAGTCGGCTAATTCGTCCGATCTCAAGGACAACGCGCACGACCGATCAGCGTTGTCTAATCCTTCGACAGTTCCCTCCTCTCACCTTCTCTATAAGCCAAGTACCCGGCCGAAGATCTGGCCGATAAATTGCTTAGTGCTTGGCGATGAAAAACATTAACCTTGCTCGCACTTCGTTAGTCGCATTCCTCGCGCTCAGCGCGTGTATCCAACCCTCATCGACGAACGCGAAAGCTTCGCGCGCCCAAACAGCGGGGCCGCAGACGATCGCAGATACCTCCACGAAAGATCCAAAAAATTCACCCGCTACGAAGGATAAAACGACCGTCGCCACCGCATGCACGACGACGGACGGTAACACAGCCCTCGCCCAAATCGGTGAGGGTGGCGATGCTCTCTTCCAAATCCTAATGACCGATCCGAACGACCTCACTACGGTACGTAATCGCGCCGAAAGTCTCCTCACCCTCGAAACGGAGTATTCCGCGAACTTCATCGAGAGTTGTGCGGCAACCGGATTGACTGATGAAAACACGTCCGCTCGGATCCAGAAACTGACCGCCCTTTCGACGGAAACGGACGCGGTCGTGATCCATACACTCGCATCCCAGATTTGGGATCTCTTTAATCCAAATATTTCAATTCAAAGCGACGGCGGCACAAGCTCACCAAATCCATTCGCTGAACCGGCGACCCCTTAGTCCCGGAGCAAATTAAGCGAAAGTCGCCTTCATCTTCTCGCCACCAAGAATGTGGAGGTGAAGGTGAAATACGGTTTGGCCCCCGTCGACGCCGGTATTGATGACCGAGCGGAACCCGCCGGAAAGTAGCCCTTCCTTCTTTGCGAGCGCGTTCGCAGCCGCGAAGAGATTTCCGACGACGTTTCGGCCTTCAAGATCGTTTTCGAAAAGCGGTATGAGCGAATCGACATGCTTCTTGGGAATGACCAGAAAATGCTGCTTCGTCTGCGGGTTGAGGTCCCGAATGACGATCGAGTTCTCGTCTTCGTAGACGCGTGGCGAAGGAATCTTTCCATCGACGATCTTACAGAAAATGCAGTCCATCGCCTTACTCCGATTCCTTTACACGCTCGATTTGGGCACCGAGGCTGCGGAGTTTCTCTTCCATACGCTCGTAACCGCGATCGAGGTGATAAATGCGGCTTACAACCGTTTCGCCTTCGGCGCAGAGTCCGCCGATCACGAGACTTGCGCTCGCGCGAAGGTCCGTCGCCATGAGCGGTGCGGCCTTTAGCTTGTCGGTTCCCTTCACGAGAACGGAGTTTCCCCGAATCGTGAGATCACATCCGAGGCGTGTTAGTTCAGGGACGTGCATGAAGCGGTTTTCAAAAATCGTTTCCGTGATGAGCGATGTACCGTGGGCGACGCACATCGCAGCCATGAACTGGGCTTGCATATCGGTCGGAAAACCTGGAAATGGCTGGGTCTTTACGTCCGTACCCTTACCACGACCGCGGGCCTCGAGGGTAATCGACTCGGTTCCGCGCGTGATGAGCGCGCCGGCCCCTTCGAACTTCGCGAGCACCGATTCGAGATGATGCGGGGCAAGTCCTTCGACGATCACTTTTCCACGCGTAGCAAGGGCCGCCGCGAGAAAGGTTCCGGCTTCGATCCGATCGCCGACGACGCGGTGATTCGCGCCCGACAGCGAGTTCACGCCTTGGATATGGATACTCTCCGTACCTTCACCGGAAATTTTTGCACCCATCGTTCGGAGCGCAATCGCAAGATCGACAATCTCCGGCTCTTTTGCGCAATTTTCGAGGATCGTTTCTCCGTCCGCTAGGCAAGCGGCCATCATCGCGTTCTCGGTAGCGCCGACGGATGGAAATTCGAACGCGACTCGGTTTCCCTTGAGGCGCTTCGCTTCGGCGATCACGTATCCGCCGTCGAGGGTGATCTTCGCACCGAGTTTTTCGAGCGCGAAGAGATGCAGATCGATCGGGCGGGCTCCAATGGCGCAACCCCCAGGAAGACTAACCTTCGCCTTCCCTTCGCGCGCAAGCAGTGGTCCGAGAACAAGGATCGAAGCGCGCATCTTTCGCACGAGATCATAAGGCGCGTCGACGGTATCGATCTTCGCCGCGTCGAGCGTCATCACCCCCTTTTCGAAGGAACTCTTTAGCCCGAGGTGATTCAGAACGAGTTCAGTCGTTTTGATGTCCTGGAGATCGGGCACCCGCTCGAACCGACTTTTTCCGGATCCGAGAATCGCCGAAATTAGAATCGGGAGCGAGGCGTTCTTCGCACCGCTGACTTGGACGGTTCCGTTTAATGCTTTTCCGCCGTTAATTTTAAGTTTGTCCATAATCTGTCTTTCCGTTTGGCCTTCAGTTTAAAACTGAAATCCCTTTCCATTCCGCGCGCAGCACCCGCGGGCGCTCGTTCAGATCGCGATAACCTTCGACTTTCCAGTCCGGTCCGAAAAGCGCGCCAATCCGGTCGATGCGCTCGTGCGGACATTCAAAAAAAACGTATCCCGAAGGTTTTAAGAACGCTTCGGCGCCCTCGAGAATCTTCCGGTAAAAATAAAGCGGGTCGCCCTCCGGCGCAAATAGAGCCGTTCTCGGTTCGTGGGCAAGAACGTCCGCGTCGACTTCCGAGGTTCCCACGAGGTACGGGGGGTTACTCACTATAAAATCGGCCCGACCGGCTTTAAGCCAAGATGCGTTTTCGAAGGCGTCGTAGACGTCTTGATCCGCTTGGGCCAAACGAAGGTCTAAACGGTCCCCGAAACCGTCTCCAATAATCTTCGTCGCGTTTCGGCGGGTTACCTCGAGCGCACCCGCCGAGATGTCGGAAGCAATCATCTTTAATGTCGGAAAAAGCTTTAGGAGCTCAAGCGAAATACACCCCGAACCGACGCCGATTTCGATTCCCACCTTAGGCTGCTCGAATTGGCGCTTTAACGTTTGGGTCACTTCGTAGACGAGAATTTCAGTTTCCGGACGCGGGATGAGCACGGATGAATTCACTTCGTATTCGTGATTCAGAAAATATTGATACCCGACGAGGTACTGAAGCGGTTCGCCCCTCGCCCGACGTCCGGCCATTTCGATAAGAAACTCACCCGCTTCAGACGGAAATGGATCCATCACGCGTACATAAAGGTCATTTCGCCCGAAGGTCCGCCCACGACCACTGGCTTTCCGGTACGCCCCGATCACGAGCTGCTCGGATTCGGTTTCTACCAATCCTCGTTCCGCCAGCACGGACGAGGTCCGGAGAATGATCGCCGTCATTTTGATTGCGTCTTCGAACGTGGAGGGAAGCATTTGGCCGCTCATGCGCCGCCGCCGAATCCTTCGGCCTTCAGAAGTTCCATTTGGTAGTGGCGTTGGAGGGCGTCGAGAACTTCTTCGATCTTGCCCTCCATGAAATCAGGGAGCTGGTGAATTGTAAGCCCGATTCGGTGATCGGAGAGACGTCCCTGCGGAAAATTATACGTTCGAATCCGCTCGGAACGGTCGCCCGTACCGACCATGTCTTTCCGAAGGTCCGAGTGTTCTTTTGCGGCCTTCGACTGGACTTGTTCAAGAAGGCGCGATTTCAGAATCTTCATCGCCTTTCCCTTGTTTTTCAGCTGCGATCGTTCGTCCTGACAAACGACGACGAGCCCCGATGGTAAGTGGGTGATCCGTACGGCCGAGTCAGTCGTGTTCACGCCCTGGCCGCCGGCGCCACCCGACCGGAAAACGTCAATACGGAGTTCGGTGGGATTAATCGTGACGTCGACATCTTCGGCTTCGGGAAGGATCGCGACCGTGACCGTAGAGGTATGAACCCGGCCCTGGGTTTCGGTCGCGGGCACGCGCTGCACCCGGTGAACGCCCGCTTCGTATTTCAGCCGGGAATATACGCGGTTCCCGGTCACCATCGCGATAATTTCTTTCACGCCGCCTGCTTCGTTCGGACTCATCGACATCAGCTCGACATTCCAACGCTGTTTCTGGGCGAAACGCTCGTACATCCGAAAGACTTCCGCCGCAAAAAGGCCCGCCTCATCTCCTCCCGCGCCCGCGCGTACTTCGAGGAGAATGTTCTTTTCGTCATTCGGATCTTTCGGAAGGAGCAGGAACTGGAGTTCCTCGGTGACGGTAGCGAGCTCCGGTTCGATCCGCTTAATTTCTTCCTTCGCCATATCCGACATTTCTTTATCGGAGTCGAAGATCAGTTCTTTGTTAGAAGCGAGTTCGTCTTTCAGCACTCGGTACTTCCGGTACTCGCGTACGATTTCGCCGAGGTGGGAATGCTCCTGTGAAAGCTTACGTAATTCATCCGGCTTCCCGGCGAGGGAAGGATCTGAAAGACGGGATTCGACTTCGAGAAAGCGGGCTTCGACCGCTTCGAGTTTATCAAACACGAACGTTCCCTACGCTTCCGGGAACTCGGCCATCGGCACGGGTTGATAGAAAAGTTCGGCGAGTTTATCGACTTCGAACCCGCTTTTCGGTGATTCGATACTTTTTTCGAGGCGCAAACACTGGCGAAGCGAAGCGAGCGCGACTTCGAGCTGGGAGTCGTCGGGTTCGATCGTCGTGAGCTTTTGGAGAAGCATTCCTGGCGCGATTACCGCCCGAAAAAATGCGTTATCCATCCGGCAAGCGCAGATCTTAATCACCTCGTAGGCGAGTCCCGCGACCGGGAACATCAGCACCATCTTCGCGACGATCATGCCGAGGTGATTCTTCCAAGCCGTATCGCTGAAGTTCGTAAGTCCGAGCAGCGGAAGAAGGATACTGAACATGACGATCGAAATCAGAACGAGAAAAAGGAGAAAACTCGTTCCGCAGCGCGGATGGAGCGTCGAATGTTTTCGGGCATTTTCGACGGTAAGTTCTTCTCCGGCTTCGAATGCATAAATCGATTTGTGTTCGGCGCCGTGGTACTGAAACACGCGGCGAATTTCCGGCATCCGCGAGATCAACCAAACGTAACCGAGCAGGATCACCATCTTAAAACATCCGTCGATCAGATGAAAAATAGGACTCTTCGCTGAAATCCCGAGGAACCGATCCGAGGTGAGAACGGCGGTGATCGCATGCGGAAGCGCGACGAAAAGAAGAAGCCCCATACCAAAGGCAAAAACCATCGAGGTGATGACTTCAGTTTTGGAAATTTTTTCGGGCTTTCCGCTCTCGGCACCCGGAGTCTCTCCACCGATTTCGGCGGAAAACGAAAGCGCGCTCATTCCCTGGACCATCGATTCGACGAGAATCACTACGCCGCGAATAAGAGGCTTCGCCAGCAGTGGATGCCGACGAAGGATGGTCGAGTACGGGTCGTGCTTGATGACGATCTTTTTCGATTCCATACGGCGTACGGCGACAGAAACGAAGTTCGGCGAACGCATCATCACACCCTCGAGCACGGCTTGGCCGCCGATGCTCGTAAACTGCTTTCCGGATGGAGATGAAGCTGCGATTACGCCCATACTCAGTGCGGAGGCGAAGCCGGACGGCTTGGCCAACCCTTTCTATATGCGGCTTAGCCGCTCATTCCCTTAATAAACTCGTCGTTCGTCTTCGAGTTCGTAATCTTATCGAGCAGAAACTCCATGGCGTCGAGCGTATTCATCGGGTGGAGCACTTTCCGGAGGATCCAAAGCCGATTCAAGGTCTCCTTCGGAATCAGGAGTTCTTCCTTACGCGTAGCGGACTTGTTGATGTCCAAACACGGGAAAATCCGCTTCTCCATGAGCTTCCGGTCGAGGTGAATTTCGGAGTTCCCCGTTCCCTTGAACTCTTCGAAAATGACTTCGTCCATCCGCGATCCGGTATCGACGAGAGAAGTCGCGATGATCGTAAGTGATCCGCCCTCTTCTACGTTCCGGGCGGCTCCGAAAAACCGTTTTGGTTTATGGAGCGCGTTCGAGTCGACCCCACCGGAGAGAATTTTTCCGGAAGGGGGGACGACGGCGTTGTAAGCGCGAGCGAGACGCGTAATCGAGTCGAGAAGGATCACGACGTCATATTTGTTCTCGACGAGGCGCTTCGCCTTTTCGATGACCATTTCGGCGACTTGAACGTGTCGCGACGCTTGTTCGTCGAAAGTCGACGACACGACTTCTCCCTTCACCGAGCGCTGCATATCCGTGACTTCTTCCGGGCGTTCGTCGATGAGGAGGACAATCAGCTTAATTTCCGGGTGATTTGTCGTAATCGCGTTCGCGATATCCTGCATGAGGACCGTCTTACCCGCGCGCGGTGGCGCGACGATCAAGCAGCGCTGACCTTTTCCGAGTGGGACCAACATGTCGATGATCCGGGTCGCGTAGTTATTCTGTTGGTACTCGAGTTTAATTTTCGTCGTCGGATAAAGCGGAGTGAGGTTATCGAAGAGAACCTTCTCGGCGTTAATTTCCGGAGCCTGGAAGTTTACTTGTTCGACCTTTAAAAGAGCGAAGTACCGCTCGCCTTCCTTCGGTGCGCGAACCGAGCCGTTGACCGTATCGCCGGTACGAAGTCCGAAGCGGCGGATCTGGGACGGCGAAACATAAACGTCGTCGGGCCCCGGAAGGTAGTTATAGTCGGGGGCACGAAGGAACCCGAATCCGTCGGGGAGACATTCGAGTACGCCGTCGGCGAAAATGTGCTCGTCCTTCTCCGACTTCTTCTGAAGAATCGCGAAAATCAGGTCTTGTTTGCGAAGGCCGGCGCCGTTTTCGATGCCAAGTTCCTTACCGATCTCGACGAGGTCCGCGATCTTTTTCTCTTTTAGTTCACGAAGATGCATGACTTCCCTTTATAGAATTATAATTTTGGGGGGAGGAGGAGGTGGGGTTGGACGGGATGCTTTAAGCCTACTCGGTTCGCCCAAAGATTCAACGGCTTCTTGGCTACCCACGGGGCACATATTAACTCGCCCCGTCAGCGAACCGTCACCGGGAACAAAGGCTTTTCGCTCCGGGCCTGAGCGTTTACCATAGTTTTTATGCGCTCAGATTCAGGCTCGGTGAAGGTCACCCTCGCGATCACGACACTCGTACTCGTCGCCGTCCTCTTCGCGGGTCTTGGTTTCTTTTTTCGAACGGCACTTCAAGCTTACCAACCGCAGAACACCACGCGAGTCGTGATCGAAGTCGATCGCGGAAAAGGTCCACCGTCGATTTCGCGCCAACTCGAGGCGATGCAAATCGTTCGTGACCAACGCATTTTTCTCTACTACGGAAAAATTCGCGGAAGTTGGGCCAAGATCAAGGCCGGTGAATACGAACTTTCCCCTTCGATGACGCCGGCCCAAATTTTCGACATCTTCGCCTCTGGCATCAGCATTTCGCGGCCCTTCCTCGTTCGTGAAGGTGAAAATATTTACGAAGTCGCGGACTCGATTCAAGCGAAGGGCTTCGGCACGAAAGAACATTTCTTAATGCTCGCGCGCGACCCGACCTTCATCGCGAGCCTCGCGCTCGATCCACCGCCGAAGACCCTTGAAGGTTATCTCTTTCCAGACACCTACCTGCTCCAACGGAAGATGACCCAGGAAGAAATCCTCCGCGCGATGGTGAAACGATTCGCCTCGGCCTGGGGCCCGAACGAGGAGCTGAAGGCCAAAGAAATCGGGCTCACGCGTGACCAGGTGATTACGCTCGCCTCAATGGTCGAAAAGGAAACCGGCGCGCCAGAAGAACGGCCAATGATTTCCGGAGTCTTTCACAACCGCCTGGTGAAGAAGATGAAGCTCCAGAGTGATCCGACCACGATCTACGGGATCTGGAGCCGCTATCACGGAAATCTCCATCGGTCGGATCTCAGCGATCCGAGCCCGTATAACACCTATTACATCGCCGCCCTTCCGGTCGGACCGATCTCGAATCCGGGCGTCGAAGCGATCAACGCGGCACTTAATCCGGCCGTTCACCACTACCTCTATTTCGTTTCGAAAAACGACGGTACACATATCTTCACCGCGACCTACGAAGACCACGTGAAAGCAGTCGGAAAATTCCAGCTCGACGCGAAGGCGCGCGAGGGGAAGAGCTGGCGGGATCTTAAGAAGAACGCGCCGACGACCGCGAATAAAGCCGCGAAAAACCCATAATTACCACGACGAGATGGACCCAGAAGAATGGGGAAACAGCCTCGATCCAAGCGGCCGGTCGTGCGCCGACGAAGTCGAGACTCGTAAAGGCCAATATTATTCCGAGCGAAAGCGAGGGGTAAAAGATTTGAGCCTGAAAGCGTCTATCTTCGGCCGCTTCACCGAACAGAACCGCCAAAAGCGGAATCCCGAGAACGAAATAGGATTTCCAAATGAGATGCGCGGGAAGAAAACAAAGCGCTAACCCAAGCGCGCCGACGAGTCGACGACGTGCCGGATCTTCTTCCTTTCGCACCGCCAGAACTCCGAGTGATCCTAGAACAATCGTCGAAAAGAAAATCCAAATTACCCGCGTCGCCGCGATCGAAAGCGCGATGCCCGAAAACCGAATCGCCTCACCACCCATTCCGAGGGAATAAAATGGCTCGCCCCCAAATACGCGAACTAGTGTCGCGAGTAGGGATTGATTATGCGTATCCGTCGGGAGTCCTTTGCGTGCGAGCGCATCAAGCCACGCGGGATAAACTCCGGTCAGTAAGAGGGGTGGGAGAAGGAGCAGAGCCGCACCGACGCTCGCACCAGAAAGCGCAGCGAATGACGAACGACGTCCAACACGATTTTTTTGAAAAAAACCGACAACCGGAAAAAGGAAGAGTGCGAGTGGATAAATTTTCGCAAACGCAGCAACCCCGAAGATGAACCACGACGCCCCAAGCGCACGGCGAGAAGCCCAGGTGTCTGTCCGCTCAAACCAAGTGAGAAGCGCCCAAACCGCCGCGGCGAGAATTAGAAGATTCACCTGACCGTAGCGAAGATCGATCGCAATCGGTCGCACGGAAAAGAGAACCGCGAGCATCACAGGAACCGCACCCACCCGTTTCGAAAGCGCCCGCATCGCCGCAACGAAAGCTACGATCGTCGCAAAGAGCCAAATCGCGAGCGCCGGCGTTTCGGGAACTGCGGAGAGTGGGCTCATAAAAAACGCGAATCCCGGGGCGTAAAGGAAACGATCGGGGCCTTCAGTATAGAGGGCAGCCGTTCGCCCCTCGAGTACGAGGTGTCCCGCAAAGTGGAAAACTCGGAAATCTTGTCCTCCGCGCGAGAATCCGTTCCAGAGCGCCCAAATGAATACGAATCCGAGCAGCGCGAAGAGAATCGGCTTTAGGCGTGCGCGCATGCCTGGATTCGAGGATACGGATCAAGAAACGAGAAGCACGGACTCCGGTAGCTCTTCTCGAGATCGAGGAGCCAGAGTTTAAAGCGCAGTTCGAGATCGGTCGGATCGGTCGTACCCATGAATCCGCCGATCGTTTTGTCGGAAACGACTCGGTGACACGGAACGAGAATCGGAAACGGATTTTTACTGAGCGCCTGTCCGACCGCGCGCGCGGCGAGCGGACTTCCCATCTTCTTCGCCACCCAGGCATAGGTGCGCGTTTCGCCATGCGGAATCGCCAGCGTCGCTTCGTAAACTTTTCTTGCGAATTCAGTGAGTGCGGACGCGTCGAAGAGATCCCAGTGAAGCGGAAGTAGCGGTGCGCCATCTCGGAAGAAACCTTGGAGATCGCGCAGTATGGCGGCGACACCGTACGGAGGTTGAAGATTTTCGCCCAGGAGTGGCGCGATCGATTCTTCGTTCCAAGCGACGCGCGTTAAGCGACCGCTTTCATTCCAATAAAGATCGAAGTGAAAGGTGGTGTCGTCGATCGTATTTTCGATCCGAAATCGATTCGCCATACGCCCCCGTTTAGGTTCGTCGAAAATCTGAGGCATTCGCACTCAGTTTTCAACCCAGATCGTAACCCAAGATGACCGTGTGTGACAACGGATAGCGCTAACTCAGTGCGTGAAACCCCAATGTTTCCGCTTGCTTATGCTCTCTGCGGTGGGTAGGTTCCGCGCACTTAAAAGATGAGTTCATACGTCGTCCTCGCACGCAAATGGCGCCCTTCGCAGTTCTCCGATATCGGTGGTCAGGGCCCCGTGGTTCGCACTCTGATGAACGCGATTCAGTCGGATCGTATTCATCACGCTTACCTCCTCACCGGCTCCCGCGGGATCGGAAAAACCTCGATTGCTCGGATTTTCGCGAAGTCCATTCGCTGCCCGAACGCTAAGTGGGATGGTCAGTGGCTCCGGAGTTGTAACGAATGCTCCAGCTGCCGCGAGATCGCCGCCGGGAACTCCGTCGACGTCATCGAAATCGACGGCGCTTCGAATAACGGCGTCGATGCCGTCCGGGAAATCCGGGAGAGCGTAAAATTCATGCCATCTTCCGGTTCACGGAAGCTCTACATCATCGACGAAGTTCACATGCTGACGACGGCCGCTTTCAACGCGCTCCTGAAGACACTCGAGGAACCGCCGGCTCACGTCATCTTCGTCCTCGCGACGACCGAGCCACACAAAATTCCGGGAACGATCCTCTCCCGCGTTCAGCGCTTCGACTTGAAGCGGTTCACGCCAGCTCAGATCCAAATCCGGCTTGAGGAAGTTTCCAAAGGGGAAGAAATCACCGTCGAACCCGCTGCCCTCGCTCTCCTTTCGCGCGCCGCCGACGGATCGATGCGGGACGCCCTCTCTCTTTTCGATCAAGTCATCGCGTACGCCGGTAAGAAAATCACTGCGGTCCAGGTCCGCGACTCGATCGGACTTATCGAGAGCCAAACCCAACTTGGAATCCTGCGCGGAATCTTCACGCGGGACGCGAAGGGCGCGATCGAACTCGTCGGCGAAGCCTACCGTGCCGGACACGAACTAAAACTTCTCGCGAAGAACCTCCTCGAGTACCTCCATGCCGCGATTCTGATTAAAATCGGCATCGAATCGACAGGGCTTGAACTTTCGGCGGACGAAATCGCCGAACTGAAGAAAATCGCTGCAAATCGCGAACTCGAAGAAATCGAACTCTTTTTTCAAGCTTTCCAAAACGGAATCGAGTGGATCGCCCGCTCGCCGCAGCCAAAACTAGTTCTCGAAGTTCTCATCGTGAAGTGTGCTTCTGCGGAATCGCTCATTTTAATGTCGGGCCCGATTTCTGGAAAAGGCGGCACCGGAACCGCCGGAGGTCGTACACCGACCGCTTCGGGCAACCCAGCTTCTGCAACCCCAGTGGCTCCCGTCGAAAAGAAAATGGGCGATCTTCCGAAAGCCGGTCTCCTCTTCACGGGCTCTTCGCCTATCGCGCTAAAAAACGCAGCCGAAACCATCGCAAACTCCATTTCGAATTTAGGCGCTAGCCGGGTACCCCAGGGCCCGAAGACGTTCGAAGGGTTTATCGGCCACGTCCGGGCTTCCCGCCCGGCGATTGCGAATGCGCTCGAAAACGCCGTTTGCGCGAGCTTCCCGACGACGAATGAAATCGAATTTATCGTCGCCTTCTCGCCTGAGAACGATGCGCTTTATCACGGTCTTCTCACGAGCAATGCCGCACTCGCGGAATTCCAGAAGTTCACGCTCGAGTATTTCGGCGTCGTGAAGCGGATTCTGGTCGAAGTGCGTGAAATGGCCGAACTTTCCCTCGCGGTCCGCCGCGAAAACGACTACGCATCCCGCGAGAAAACCGCGAAGGACGCCGCCGCCAATCATCCGCTGATCGCCGAAGCCCGTGCACTTTTCGGCGGTGAGCTCGGGCCGATCGAACTTTCGAGTAACGACGAAGGAGAGAAGAAATGAATAACTCAGGATTCTCCGGAGCCCAGAAGAGTGACCCAGTTTCGAAACTGATCTTCGAACTCTCAAAACTTCCGGGCATCGGCGAAAAAACCGCCACCCGCCTCACCTACTTTATTCTGAAGCAAGACGCGTCCTACGCGGCGTCGCTGGCAGAAGCACTCGTATCGGCGAAATCAAAAGTCGGCCTTTGCACACTTTGCTTTACCTTCACGGATTCGGATCCATGCCGGACGTGTTCCGACATCACTCGCGACCGCGCGATGATTTGTGTCGTCGAGCGTCCTTCGGACATGAACTCGATCGAAATGTCAGGAACTTTTCGCGGCGTCTACCACGTTCTCCACGGAGCTCTTTCTCCACTCGACGGGATAGGTCCGGACGAACTAAAAATTCGCGAACTCCTCGACCGCATCCGCGCACCGGTCGCACCGATCCGCGAAGTTCTACTCGCGATGAATCCGAGCGTCGAAGGCGACGCTACTTCGCTTTACCTGACCCGACTCATTCGCCCTCTTGGCGTACGTATCACCCAGCTTGCTCACGGAATTCCGATGGGCGGGCAACTCGAATACACCGACCGACAAACCATCGGTAAGGCGATCGAGAATAGAATGGAGATGCGTTAAAACGTGAGCTTCATCAACTACTCCACCAAAGAGGTGAACTGTAAGATCGTTTACGTCGGTACCGGGCTTTCCGGTAAGACGACGAACGTCCAGTACATCTACGAACAGACGGCGCAAGACCTGCGCGGGAAGTTCTTCGCCGGAAACACCGAAAACGAGCGGACGCTCTTTTTCGACTTCCTGCCTTTAGGAGTCGGCGACGTGCGCGGATACAAAACGCGCTTCCACCTCTACACGATTCCCGGCCAAACCTTTTACGAGGTTTCGCAGCAGTTCATCCTGAAGGGTGTCGACGGTGTGATCTTCGTCGTCGATAGCCAGGCCGAACGGATGGAATCGAACTTAGAAAGTTTTGAAATTTTGACTCGGAACCTGGAACGCCAAGGTTACGACCCGAATAAACTCCCGCTCGTATTTCAGTATAATAAGCGGGATTTACCAAGCGCGCTTCCAGTCAAAGAGTTAGAACAAACCTTCAACCCCGGTCGCAAACCGTCTTTCGAGGCGGTTGCAAGTCGGGGGGACGGGGTGATGGAGACGCTTCAATCGATCACGCAGTGGGTGATCCGTGAACTTAAAGGGGGAGAAAAACCATGAGAAAAGAAACTCTGAATCGGTTTAAGAAGATGTTCGTGGCGGAGAAGCGGAAGCTACTTTTCGCGGATAAGATTCTTCGGGATGAATTTAGCGTAAACGCAGACGATCGTTTCGACGAGATCGACCAAGCGACGACCGATGCCGAACAGGCGATGCGGATGCGCCTTTGTAACCGTGAAACCCTCTACTTGAAAAAAGTCGACGACGCCCTCGCTCGTATCGAAGAGGGAACGTTCGGCCTTTGCGAAGTTTGTGAAGAAGATATCGGACTGAAGCGCCTCGAAGCGCGGCCGACGGCTACTCACTGCGTATCGTGTAAGGAAGATCAAGAGCGACGCGAATTTCACACGGCAGCTGGTCTCACTCACAAATCACTCGGTGAAACATTCTCGAAAAAATACGCATGAACGGAATCCGTCTTGCGATAGGGGTCCTCGGCTTGATCGCCACTCTGGCGATCGCCGCGGATCCCGCGCCTTCTCCGCGCCCAGTCACGAGCACAGTGGTACCGTTCGTTCCCGAGCGGTGTGCCGCTCCGTGCATGATGCGCGAAAGCTCCGGGAAGTGCGACGCGACGGGAAGCGAGACGTGCGGTATCGGATATGCCTGCGTTCCACGCTGCATTCTGAGGAAGGCCGATGGGAGCTGCCAAACCTACACCGCGGATTATTGCGGATCTGGTGCGACTTGCGAATCTCGATGCCTGAACCGAAGCCCCGAAGGAACTTGCACGACGTTCGATAGTGACGCGTGCTCGACTCACCTTTAATTCGGACAATTTCCTGACGGCAAAATTTGCCGTCATTAAAAATTCTATCTCCTAAATTTCCCCTTGGATGCGAGAATAGAGACTCCTCTTTCTTCAACCGGGAGTCATCGTGAGCGCCAATAGAAACGTCTACGACCTCATAGTGCGTCCTGGACGGCCGAACACGGTTCAGGAAATCGTAGATTTTTTAATCATCAACGCCTTAAAAACGAAAGCCAGTGACATTCACCTCGGACTTTCGAGTCAGGGCGGCCCGGGCGGCCTCGCCTATATGCTTCGTTTCCGCGTTCACGGAAAACTCCAAGTCGTTCGGACGGAGTTCATCGGCACGAACCACAAAGAAATCATGACTCGCTTGAAAGTGCTCGCCGGAATTTCCACGACGGAAATCGGCACGCCCCAAGACGGCATGATCAATATGAACACTCCCGAGGGGACGCTCGTTTTACGATTGAGCTTCATTCCAAGTCCGGAAGGCGACGAAGTCGTGATCCGGGTCCAACGTGCCCAAAAAATTCCGCCTCCCGAACAGCTCGGAATGACCGGCGATATGCTGAAGCACATCCAAACCCTCCTCCAACAAAAGTCCGGATTAATCGTCGTAAATGGCCCAGCCGGGAGCGGAAAAACCACCACGATTTATTCACTGATCGCAGCAATCGCATCGGCCGAAAAGAAAATTTTAACGGCTGAAGATCCGATCGAACTGCGGCTTCCATACGTGAGCCACACCGCCGTCGGTCGTAACACGAGTTTCGCCCAGCTTTCGAAGGCCTTCATGCGCCAAGACGCCGATGTCATCTTTATCGGCGAGGTACGTGACCCGGAATCGGCCGAAGCCGCGGTCCAGCTCGCCCAAACGGGACACCTCGTCTTTACTACGCTTCACACTCGAGACGCGCTCGGAGTCATTCCGCGCCTCGAAGCGTTCGGCATTCACCCGAACTTTATCGCCAGTACGCTCATCGGTTCACTCGCCCAGCGTCTCGTTCCGAAACTCTGTTCAAAATGCCGAGTTGAAGACGAGGTAGATGAACCTACCCAGTTCTATATGAAATCGATATTCCCGATGTTTCAAGGAACGAAGCTCCGGAGGGCCGGGTCCGGCTGTCCGGACTGCACGGGCGGTTACCTCGGCCGAATTCCGATCTACGAACTTCTCACCCTCTCCCCAAAGATTTCCGATTTGATCAATCGGCGAGCTTCACAAAAAGACCTTCTCGAAGCGGCCCGTGAGGGCGGGATGCTGACGCTCGGCCAAGAGGCGCTGATCCGAGTTTACTCAGGTCACGTCGACTTCAATTCCGTAAAGGGCTATATTTCCGGTTCGTAAAAAAGCGAACCGCCGAACGTCGTCCCTTACGTTCGGCGGCCCTGGCTGTAGCGGAGCGCCAGCAGTTGCCTGCGGCTGCGTCCGTCGTAATCACCTCAAATATTCTGCCCCAACGTCCCCTTTGTGACAGAGCCTGCGGTGATCAACGCCTTTCATACTTCCATGATGATTCAGAGTTTTTCACTTCCGTGTGGGTCTACCCGTCATCCGTAACGGCCAGACCGTAAGGAAGAGAATTACGCGAACTTGATCTGACGACCGACGCTCTTATGCGAATGACCGTCGATGTGAAGCTTCTCGGTCCGTTCAGCCGTTTCCTTACAAGCTACGCAGAGCGTAGTCGTCGGGCGCGCTTCGAGACGGCGGAGCTCGATGTCCTCTTCGCATTCGTCGCACTGACCGAACGAACCGGTTTGAATGCGATCGAGAGCCTCTTCGATCTTTTTGAGGTAGAGCGCTTCACGCGTTGCGAGACGCATCCTCATTTGGTTTTCGATTTCGAACGAAGTGAAGTCCACTTCATCCATCAGATCGTCGGTCTGCATCGCGAACTTGTCGTTCGCCGCGCGACCAGAAAAGAGCAACCGGCTCTTTTCGTTTTCGAAGAGGGACTTAAACTTGGCTTGAAATTCGGATGAACGGATCATGACTTACTCCTGCTACTGGTTTTCCCGATCGATCACTCGATTGCCGAGTGCGGCTCATCATTTCCTGATCGATTTGTGGGAATAGGCATCTAGCCTGTTAGGGGTGTCCAAAACGAACGACGGACGGATTCTTCAATCTTTGAGTGCCTACGGTTTCAGAGAAACAGCGTAGGCATATTCAGGATCTTGGAAATCGTACCGGGCTGCGGGACCAAACACAGACCAGAACAGAGCAAGCACACGAGCGGCGCTTTGGTAGGGAGCTACGTAGAAAGGTTCTTCAAGTTGACCTACGTTCGCGTTTGCGACGTTAGCCTTCTTCACTTTTGTGGATTCGTTGATAAGCGTATTCATAACGATTCCCTTCCTTTCCAGAGAGGGGTTGTTTTCCCTCTCACAGCCTCCACTGACTACTATTGCGAGCGGTGTGCCAGTGGTTTGGACATGCAAAAAACCGAATGTTTTCGCGAATTCCGAGCGCACCATTTCGGTCGAATTCCGCCGAAACCACGTAAAAAGGACTCTTCTGGGTCTTCTCGGCCCTGGTTTTTCAGACAGGGAATGTCACTTGGGACATAGTGATACCGCCAATTTTTCAACGCTTTCGCCGCGTACAGAAATGACCGACGCTAAAACGATGAACATCCCCCAAAGACTGACCGATAAAATAGCGATCATTACGGGTTCCGGCCGTGGACTCGGAGCCGCGACCGCACTGCGGATGGCCCAGGAAGGCGCCCACGTCGTCGTAAATGATATCTCCCCCGAAGCCGCGAAAGAAACGGCTGCAGCGATCGAAAAACTCGGTCGGCGCGTAATGATTTCGACCCATGACGTGTCGGATACTTCGGCAGCCAATGCCCTCGTCGACGAAGCAAAGAAAACATTTGGCCGCGTGGATATCCTCGTCAACAACGCCGGCATCACCCGCGATTCCATGCTCCACAAACTCACCGAGGAAAAGTGGGACGAAGTCATTCGCGTGAACCTAAAAGGCCCGTTCAATATGGGCCAAGCCTGCGCTAAAGTGATGATGGAGAACAAATACGGAAAAATCGTAAACTTAGCTTCTATCGCCTGGCTTGGAAATATCGGCCAATCGAACTATTCGGCTTCGAAGGCGGGGGTCGTCGGGCTCACTCGCACCTGGGCACTCGAACTGGCGCGCTACCAAATTAACGTAAAT
>JBBQMV010000002.1:0-28687 GCA_038329315.1 Bdellovibrionia bacterium
CTACACGACGCAGGCGCCCGGGAAATGGGTTCTCTCCGGCGAACATACCGTTCTCTGCGGAGGAGCTGCGATCGCGCTCCCTCATCCGGAGTTTCGCCTTCGGATCGATTTTCGCCCCGCGCCGGGAAATCTTGCCGTCGATCCGGATCTTGCGACGCCAGTGATTCATGAACTTCTTAAAGTCGCGAAGGAGTGGCTCGCGCATCGCGGGACGAAAATGGAACTCCCCCAAGGGAGTTTGAAGATCACGAGTACGATCCCGTTCGGTGCGGGTCTCGGCTCGTCCGCGGCCCTTTCGGTCGTGACCGCGCGCTGGGTTCTCGCCGCGTATTCGCTTGGCGGTGCGTTCGATCCTGCGCTCGAGCGGGAGCTCGCGCGCGAAATGGAAAATTGTTTTCACGGAAGAAGTTCTGGGATGGATGTCGCGGTCGTATCGATCGGCGAACCGATTCGGTTCACGATGGCGGAGGGCGCGGTCGGGCTCGGAATCCAAAACCTTCCGTCGTTTGTTTTCGTCGACTCGGGACTCCGTGCGGCTACCCGGGACTGTATCGAAAAAGTAGAATCCCTTCGCCGGACGGACCCAGTCCGTGCCCAGATGCTCGATCAGGAGATGATGCGGGCGACCGACGAAATTCTAGAGGGTCTTCGAGCGTTTAACGAACGACCGGGAGAAATCGAACTCGTGGTGCGCGGGATGAAGCGTGCGGGGGCGGTATTCGCGGCTTGGGGCCTCGTGCCGGAAGAGGTCCAAACCCTGCTCGCGAAACTCGAGCGCGAAGGGATTCGTTCGCCTCGACTGACCGGCGCCGGCGGCGGTGGTTATATCGTCGGACTTCGATAGCTCGCCGCCCGGGGCGCCGAGGGAGGGGGGGCTAGAGTAGGGAGAGTTTGAGGGGTGATTTGGCCTACTCTCACTACTAAGTAATCGATATGCCGCGCCGCTTTCGCTTGAATCGTCGATAACGCAGCGCATTTTTCCCTCCCCAGCGAACTCGGCTTGTCCTTCCTGAGTTTCCCTCCTATAACGAGTCCCTGGTTCGGAGCTCCGCTCTCGAACCAAATTTTTACACGAGGGGAGGTGAATTTATGCCAGGTATTGTCATTCGCGACGGCGACTCTTTTGAAGCCGCTCTGAAGAAATTCAAAAAGAACTGCGAAAAAGCCGGCACCCTCGCTGAAGTGCGCAAGCGCGAAGCGTACGAAAAACCTTCTGTTAAGAAAAAGAAGAAGGCCATCGCCGCTCGTAAGCGTCTTTCTAAGAAGGGCCGCTCCCGCGACCGTTCTTAATTCTAAGTCAATCGACTGAGAAGGGAAGCGGCCGGCGATTCGCCGACGCTTCCCTTCCTTTTTTCATCTCACTCAGGGAGCTACTTCCATGACCATTAAAGAAAAAATTTCCGACCTGATGAAGACCTCGATGAAATCGGGCGACAAGGAAACCCTCCTTTACGTGCGCAATCTGCACGCCGCCGTTCGGAAGAAAGAGATCGACGATCGCGCCGACCTCGACGACGCCGGAATCCAGAAAATTATTGGAACCATTATGAAGCAGCGGCTCGACTCGATCGAGCAGTTCCGCGCGGGAAATCGCGAAGACCTCGCCGTGAAGGAAGAGTCTGAAGCGAAGTTCCTGAAGGCCTTTCTCCCGGAGCAGATGTCCGAAGCCGAAGTCACCGGGCACGTCGACTGGGCGGTGAAGGAATCCGGCGCGACCACCGCGAAGGAAATCGGAAAAGTCATGGCGCTTCTCATGCCGAAAGTTCAAGGCAAGGCCGACGGTAAGCTTGTGAACACGCTCGTCCGCGCTCGTCTCGGTAGTTAATCCGCGTTTTTTAAAAGCGAAGTCCATTGAGTAAAGGTCGGATCTCCCCCGAGTTCATCCAAAAGATCAAAGACGCGGTGAATATCATCGACGTCGTGGGTGAGCACGTCGTGCTGAAAAAATCCGGTTCGAACTACATGGGCCTTTGCCCGTTCCATAACGAGCGTTCGCCGTCGTTCGCGGTTAGCGAAGCGAAGCAGCTCTATTCTTGTCACGGCTGTAAAAAAGGCGGCGATCTCGTCACCTTTACCCAAGACATCCACGGCCTCTCTTTTATGGAAGCGGTCGAAGAGCTCGCCGATCGCGCGAAGCTCCCGCTCCCAAACGACTTCAAACGCGGTGACGAAACCGATCCCGAAGCGGCGAAGCGCCGTGAGGAATCGCGTGAAAAGCACGCGACGGCCTATAAGTTAAACCGTTTCGCGGCGACGTTCTTTCGGAACCAACTCGAAAAAGGAAAAGCGAACGCCCACATCGCGGAATACTTCCGGAAACGTGGCGTGAGCGCGGCACTATCCCAAGCCTTCTATATCGGCGCCGCCCCTGCGGCCTGGGATGCGCTCGCCACCCACCTCGTGAATGCGAAGGCGCCGCTACCGCTCGCGGTCGAACTCGGCTTGATCAAACCCTCCCAGAAGGGAAATCAAACCGGTCCCGGATATTTCGATCTCTTTCGGAACCGGGCGATGTTTCCGATCCTCGATCTCCGAGGAAAAGTCGTCGGCTTTGGTGGGCGCGGCCTCCCGACCCCGCCGGGCGCACCGGATGTCGGCGGAGAATCTCCGAAGTACCTGAACTCTTCGGAGTCGATGCTTTTTTTGAAATCGAAGCTCGCGTACGGAATGTTCCAGGCCCAGAAGCACATCCGGGAAAAGGACGAGGTCATTCTCGTCGAGGGTTACTTCGACGTGCTCGCGCTTCACGCAGGCGGTTTCCAAAACGCGGTCGCGACCTGCGGAACTTCGCTCACCGAAGATCACCTCATTCTCTTTCGGAAGTTTTGCTCGAAGGTCACCGTGCTTTTCGACGGCGATAAAGCGGGGATCAATGCGACCGACCGCGCGATGGAACTCGGTCTGAAGCTCGGCGTGATCCTTCATGGCGCGAGCCTGCCCGACGGGCTTGATCCGGATGAAATCCTGTTCGATCAAGAGACGGGTAAACTCATTAAAAACGGCGTCGAACGGATGTCCGGAATTCTGGCGAAGACCGCGCCGCTATTCGATACGCGGATCGAGTCCGCGCGGGTATTCGCGAATAAAGGGACCGAAGAGCGTTCGAAGGCGATTAAACAAGTCGCCGAATGGCTCGCGATGTACCGCGATCCGGTCGGCCGCGAGCTACGGGTCGAGACCGTCGCGCGGGACTTCGGGATCTCGAAATCGTTGCTCGAGACCGCAATGGGGGGCGTAAAAGCGGCTCCGGCCTCGCGCAGCGCCGGTCCGACTCCGCTGCTGGGAGTCGGGAAAGCCCCCGAAAAACGGAAGGCGCCGAGTCAAAAAGCGTCACTGAAAGAGGTCATTTTGATCCGGGGCCTCCTCCGGGGCGGAAACTACCGCACGATGATCGAGGAAGCGCGCTCCTATCTTCCCGTAGGGCGGCCCCTTCACGAACTCGCCGACAATCCGAGCGTTCGGAAGGTCTTAGAGGCCATTCTCGATCGCGGCATGACGCCAGAATCCTTTTTAGAATCGGTCGCTTCAAGCCAAGAGCCGTCGGAAGGCGAGCTTTTCGCTTTCGCGATCGAGATTCGCGAGCTCGTCACCGAGTCGCTCGTAGGAACCGACGCACCGGGAACGGCGCCGCTTTCTGAAGGTGAATTTCGAATTGCAGTTCAACGCGGAATTCACCAGTCCTGGGCACGCTTCTCGCAAGAGTTGAAGGGTCGTCTTCGAGACGCAGAACTCAAGAAAGACGAGGACTTACGGTCACGTTTAGCCCAGGAATTCCTTGACGTGAAACGGCGAATGAAGGAGTTTGAGTCATTCTATGACGAAGTCTAAATCTGCTTCTTCCGCGCCTTCTGGCGCGGGTTCCGCGGCTAAAAAATCCGAACTCTCTAAAAATCCAAAGGCCGCTGCTAAAGCGGCTGCTCCTGCGAAAGGAGTCGAAAAAATTACGGATAAAAATGTCGAGAAATCACTCGCCGCTGATCTGGAAAAAGTTCACGAGATGATGGCGGAAGGCTCGCCACTCTTGCCGGCTGGAGAATCTTTGTTCGCGAAAAACAAAGACATCAAGAAACTTCTCGATATGGGTGTCCAGCGCGGATACCTCACGTACGAAGAAGTGAACGAAATGCTTCCGCCGGAAATTACGGCGCCTGCTCAAATCGACGAGATCATGAATCTCCTCGCCGAGAGCGATATCGAAGTCATCGATTCGCTGCGGAAACGCGCGGATGGCGAAGATGAAGAGGGTGCATCCGATGGTGCGCCAGCGAAAGCCTCCGACGACGACGATGATGAAGCTCCGGCTCCGGCTGCGAGCGCCGAACTCGCGCGTGGCGCGGATCCGGTTAAGCTCTATCTGAAAAAGATGGGCTCCGTTTCTCTTCTTACCCGTGAAGGTGAAGTCGAAATCGCGAAGCGCATCGAAGCGGGCGAAATCGAAATTCTTCGCGCCCTCCTCGCCTCGAAACTCGGAACGCTCGCGATCGTCGAACTCGGCGAGCGCCTCGAAAGCGGTCGGACGAAGGTGAAGGATGTCATTCGCGGCGTGGACGAAGAAGTCTCCGCGGACGACGAAAAAGTTTACATGGAGAAAGTGCTCTCCGCGATCACCAAGGTGAAGGCGCTCGTCGCCTATCAAGAAAAGAATTCTGAGAAGCTTCATGGACCGGAAGCCCGCAAGCTCCCGATCGAAGAGAAGAAGAAGCTTCAGATCGAAGTTCAAAAGCGTGAACGCCAAGTCGAAAGCGCGTTCGAGTCGATCGCGTTCAATCGGAAGACGATCAATGCGCTCTCCCTCAAGATCAAAGAATACTCAGAACGTTCGGCCGAACTCCTCTTAGAGCGGAAGAAAATTTTCGATTACCTCGTGATTAAGGAAGAGAAAGAATTCAAAGAACTCGCGAAAGAGTTCCGTAAGGGCGGCGAGTCCGTTCCTGCGCTTCTCCGGAAGTACGACGTTCTCGAGCCGAAACTTCAGCAGCTCCTTCAACAAGAAGAAGAATGTTCGAAGAAGATCGAGAAGCTCGAAGAAGAATCCGGAATCGAAATCATCGAAATCCGTCAAATCGATGATTCGCTCGCCGTCGGCGAGCGGAAAGCCGACGTCGCGAAGCAGGAACTCGTCGAAGCCAACCTTCGTCTCGTCGTTTCGATCGCGAAGAAGTACACAAACCGCGGTCTCCAGTTCTTGGATCTGATCCAAGAAGGGAACATCGGACTCATGAAGGCCGTCGATAAGTTCGAATATCGCCGTGGTTATAAGTTCTCGACGTACGCGACGTGGTGGATTCGCCAAGCGATCACCCGCGCGATTGCCGACCAAGCCCGCACGATCCGGATTCCGGTGCACATGATCGAAACGATCAACAAGCTCATCCGGACCTCGCGCCTTCTCGTTCAGCAGCTCGGCCGTGAGCCGAATCCAGAAGAGATCGCCGTGAAGATGGAACTCCCGGTCGACAAGGTCCGCAAGGTCCTGAAGATCGCGAAAGAGCCGATCTCCCTCGAAACGCCAATCGGCGAAGAGGAAGATTCGTATCTGGGCGATTTCATCGAAGACAAAAAGATCATCAACCCGGCCGAAGCCGTGATGAACATCAACCTCTCGGAACAAACCCGGAAGGTCCTCGCGACGCTTACGCCTCGCGAAGAAAAAGTTCTCCGGATGCGCTTCGGGATCGGCGAAAAATCCGACCACACCCTCGAAGAAGTCGGCCAAGATTTCTTCGTAACGCGGGAACGGATTCGTCAGATCGAAGCGAAGGCGCTGCGCAAGCTTCGCCATCCTTCGCGCGCGAAGTTGCTGAAGGCGTTTGTAGACTGATCGGCGTAAGCCGGTCGGAATGGCCGTGGTCTAAAACGGATGATCAAGTTCGAAGAAAGAATGCAGGGAGTTCTTCCAATGGAGGAGCTCCCGAGCTTTTTTGAGGCCCTCACTGAAATGGGCCAAAGGCCCCGAAAATCTCTCCGGATCCGGCGTGACCTAGCGCCCGAAGCCCAAGCGAAATGGACCCACGCGAAGTTTCGGGAAATCGGTATTCCTCTCGAGGAGATGGTCCGTTGGTACCCCGAAGGATTCTACTTCGACCTGAAGAAGTTCGATCCCCATCCTTCCCGCCATCCGGCTCTAGCTGCGGGCCTAGTCTTCATCCAGGAGGCCGGCGCGATGGAAGTGGTCCCGGCGCTCGAAGTCGAACCGGATCACCTCGTCCTCGATCTCTGCGCCGCCCCCGGCGCGAAGTCGACTCATATCGGCGAGTACCTCGGAAATGGGGGCGTTCTCGTCGCAAATGAACCGCACCGTGACCGCGCAAAACTCCTCGATGTCATTCTCGCTCGTCATGGGATCGGAAACTCGACCGTCTATAACTTAGAGCCGCACCAACTCGCGAAATCCTTCCCCGAGCTCTTCGACCGAATCCTGATCGACGCGCCCTGTAGCGGCGAGAGTCTCTTCGCAAAACGGAACGAAAAGCGGAAAGACGTGAGCCATAAAGAGGTCGAGCGCTGTGCGCTCCGACAGTCCGCGATCCTCGAGAACGGCGCCCGCATGCTCGCTCCGGCCGGCCGACTCGTCTACGCGACCTGTGCCTATTCGCGGGTCGAAAATGAAGACGTCGTCGAAGCGTTTCTCGAGTCCCATCCCGAGTTCCACCTCGTTCGGGATCAGCGCCGGTTTCCTCACCGGGATTTCGTACCGGGCGGGTATTTCGCGGTTCTCGAACGAGCGGGGGATTCACCCAGTAGAATAGAGAGATTGGAGAAACTTCGGGCCGGGATCCGCGCAATCGGAACCCGTGGGCTCGTTCGGGACGGAGTTTTTCGCTGGGATGGTCACCCGGATCCTTACGCTCGGGCGCTCGACCGGAAACGGGCGGCTCCCGTTTCGGGGGAAGTGATCGAAAGCCTCGATTTCGGGGGCGCCGTGGCGTTACTCGTAGGCGCGGATAAATTTACGGGCGAAGTTCCGCCCGGTGAAACGATCATCTATACCTGGGAAGGGGAGCGTCTCGCCGCCGCCACGGGAGAAACGCTTCATTATCCTCGGGGAAGACTAAATTAATCGCCGTATCGGGCGGGATGTTAGAACGAGCGGTGTTGATTTCTTGACGGTTTTTGCTTGTATTAACGCGCCCGTCCTCGCGAAGATCGGTCTATGCTGATTTCGAAGATTTGTGGGTGGGGCGCCGTCGCAGTAGGGACCGCATTGATCTTAAATAGCGTACCGGCCTACGCCGAGGATATCGGCGTCGTGCCGACGACCGCTCCGCGCGGCTCGAATGTTCGCGCGGCTCCCAGAAAAGTCGCTCGCCCGAGACCGACGGTTCCACGTCCGATCCAAGACGAAACTTCGGCTGCGGCGGCGACCACCGCTGTTCAGCCTCGGGCAGTGGTTCCCGCACGCGCTCCGCTCCGGCGCACTCAGGAACAGGCCGTTAACCTCGACGCGCTGACGACTGTACCTTCTCGTCCGGCACCGGTACCGGTCGCGGCACCTGAAAAAACGAATTCGAGTTATGCCTCGGGCGGAATGAGTCCCCATGGCGCTCCTTCCGGCGGAGTGCTCCCGAACTTTAAATTTTATTTCGATTTCATGTTGAAGTCTTGGAAGGGCGGATCCGAAAGCGATTTCGAATTCGACAGCTACCACGAGCGGCTCATGGTCGAATTCACGCCGACTCCGGACCTGATGTTCCAGGCTGACTTACTCGATAAGAAATACTTCGAAACTGATTACATGCTCACGCCGCGCCTCCAAGTCCGGTGGGGCCGGATCTGGATTCCGTTTGACGATATGTCGCCGCACTCGATGTTCGGCGGCCGGATCAATACCTCGGAATTCCGCCAAGGAAACGAAACGGCGTTTCTTCCCGACATCTGGGCCGACCTCGGTATGGGGATTAAGTATAATCTCGCCGATACCGCGAACTTTTCTTCCGAGTTTCACTTCTACGTCGTAAACGGTTTCCACGAATCGCGCGGTACTTCGCCGGTTCAGGGCGAACAAAACGGCGGTTCGCCGGCCGGCACGAACGCCGCTTACCCCGATTTCACGGGAACCTCCGGTACCGCCGGCGATAACAACAACTCGAAGGCCGTCGGCGCACGCTGGCACTCGGTCGTCGGTCGTCGCTTCGGCTTCGGTCTCTCCGTTTATAAAGACGATTACGGAAACAAAGACGAAGGGAAGTTCGGCATCTTGATGCTCGGACTCGACGCTCAACTTCGCCCTACGAACACCACCGAAATTCGGGCGGGTTACGTCACGATGAAGGTCGACCTCGACGCAACGGCCTCGGGTAAGACCTCGTACATGCGGGGTGGTACTTACATCGAACTTGGCCAAAAGTTCGGACAAGACGATCGCTGGAAGTTTCTGCTCCGCGCGGGTTCGTCCCAAAACGATAACCGCGTCGTCGACGTGTCGGATAAATCGATTATCGGTGCGACTCTTCTGAAGAACTTCGGTTCGGTCGAAACGCAGTTAAACTATTTCCACGACCTGCACCAAGTTCCTGGAAAAATAGCCTACGACTACGGCGAATTCCGCATCGTCACAATGTTTTAACCGGCGAGTAGGCTGACGGTTAGATCAGCTTGACGCCATTCAATGAAGTTCCCAGGAGTCCGAGACGAGTGATTTGGGTATTCGTCAGAGTTCCGGAAATCCACTCGATCGCTGTCGCGTAAACGCCTTGGACCGCAAGCTCGGAGCCTACGGAGCCACGAACGTCACCATTCGTGGTGTCGAACGCGCCGGTGCTCTTCAGAACCGGAGGCGACATACCCGCCGGGGCGTGGCAGAGGATCGTGGTCGCGCTGAAGTTACCGCCGGCGTCGCCGTCGGCATTCTGCACGTTCACGGTCAGACCGTTAATCGTCGTCGAGGTGTTCCCTGCGGCGATCGCTTGGCCGTTCGTGTTGATGATCAAGGAGGTTTTCGCTCCGGCCTTATCGCTCGCGGCAGCCCAAGCGGCTACGTGGCGGGCGACCTTATAGGCTTGGCCACCGATTTGCGCGGACGTTTGGCCGTGATAGTCGAAGCCACCTTCTTGGATACCGACGCCGCTGAGGACACCGATAGCGGAGTTGTAATACGACGCGAGGTAGGCTTGTTCGCCGATGCTGAGCTTATTGATCGCACCGGTTCCCACGGTCAACGGCTGAAGGGCCGCGATTTGGGTCGGGTCAAAAAGCTTAGCCCCGTAGGTCGGATCCGCGAGCGGAATATCGCCGAGGAATCCGCAGGTCGAATTCGTGGTCGCGGTATCCGCTCCCGTGCGACCCGACATCCCGAGCATTCCCGCGAATAGGCTGGCAAGCGAGCTCGCCGCAGTGGCTGAGTTCGTCATCGTCTGGGCGTTCGTGAAGTTCCCGGCCGCCGGAGTCAGGCTGAAAACGCCTGCGAGTTTCGCAACCGAAGGGTTTCCACCCGTGGTGCTCGCCGGCATCCCGTTCGCGAACGGAGTAAGTTTGTGATTTACGCCGATCCGAAGGTCTTTGTTCAATTGGGATTTTTTAAGCGATCCCACGGAACCGACGAGACCGACGTTGTCGGCGCCGCCGTCATCCGCGGTGTTACAGCCATAATGGGCGCCCGCGCTAATGCGGGAGAGGACGACGCGCCACTGGGCCTTCGTGTAACCCATGTCGACGCCGGCTTGGAGCAAGTGGGCTCCGAAGACGCTCGTCTGGCTAATATTGAATCCATTGCTCGTCCCGGCGGGACCGAGATTCAGCATGGAACCTTGGGCGACGCCGTAGCGAGTAGCCGCACTTGCCGACGAAGCGGCGACCCCGGCTGGGTTATCCGTGAGGATGTACGCGCCGACGGTCATGCCGCCTTCGCAGAAGAGGTGGGCGATCCCGCCCGGATCGCGGGTCGGAGGAGGGCAGGTGGTCGCGGCAACCGCATCCTTCACCAGGCTCCCGAGAAGGATTTTTGGAAGGGCGACGGTCATCGCTCCCGTGAAAATTCCGCGGTTAATGAAATCTCGCCGCGACATGTGGACGTGGTCGTGGCGAATCGAGTCGTCTTTTGTTGGTCGTACAACCTTGATCAGCATAAAATTCCCCCTGAACTATCGAACTGAACTATTAAACTAAATTTTATTTCCCCTGAAAAAACCGAAACCGTTCCGGGCTCAGAATCCCAACATCTGAGCGCCGAACGTGTTAGCCGTCATACAAACCGAGACGAACTCCATCAGAACCGTTTCGCCGGTAATCTTCGCGTTGTCGTCGACCAGTTGGCCGAAAATTGCGGAAGTCTGCGCGGCCAGCGGTCCGGTCGAAGCAAGTCCGCCGGTGTGCTGGTCGAGAATATTCACGCCGGCAGCGATCAGATTCGCGCGAGCATTCGTGATGTTCGTGCCGGTGCCCGTTTGAGTGATCCCGTAAACGCTAGGCGCGATGTCCGAGCAAGCCGCATACGCGAGGAGCGGGACTTGGTCGTAACCGGTCGCAAGGTTCGGGTTCGTATTTTCCGGAAGGTTCGTTCCGAGCTGCGCGAGCGAGGCGGCGAAGTTCTTCGACGTCGAGACGGCATTATTCTTCACTCCGTTCTGGATTCGAGCCGCGATGGCTTTGGCCGTCGGCACCGATGCGCCCGGAATGCCGGCGACTCCGACTTGGTCAGCCGGGTTCCCCGACGCGGGCAAGTTGGATTGGGCTTTCACTGATCCGGATCCTTCCTTTTGCAAGGTGCAACCGGTGAGCGAAATCAGACCGACGAGGCCGAGAGTCACGATCTTAATTAAGTGTTTGTGGTTCATATTCAATCTCCAAAAAGTGAAGGGATGTCCGTTTTAGTCCGTGGGTATTAGCGGCGGATATTAGCGGCAAGCGGGGTTGCTCGCGACTTGCGCGATCACCATCTTGATGTCATCCGAAGACTGAAATGCCGTCGTGATCGTCGTGATATCCTTCGCCGGCACAGCGCCGAGCGGGCAGATTTCGCGAAGAACGCGCTTCACCATGTTCGAGTATACGATTCCGGCTTTACCGATCGCCGCGCCGAGAGAGTTCAGCCCTTGGCCCGAAGTCGCGCCGGTCCAACCGAGAGTCGCGAGCATACCGCGAGCGCCCCAAGTCGAGGAAAGGTCCCAACCTTGGTTCACATCGGCGCCGACGCTGTCTGGGTTACAGACGGTGAACTTCGAAAGATCGCAGGTCGCGGTCTTAGCGCGGTTGCCCGCGTTCGAGCCGAGCGACTTCATCGTGCCGGTCGTCGGAGCCGTGTTGTAAGTCAGTCCGCGATCGGTGAAGTCAAACAAGTCGGCCAGAGTCGAATAACCATGGTTCAATGCGGCCAGACCACCCGCGTGGCAAGCGATGCAAGCCGTTTGGCCACCCCCGAGCAGGAAGTGCGGATCGTTTTCGGGAATGAACTTAGGCACGTTCTGCGAACGACCTTCCGTCGAAGCGAAAGCCAGGAGATCCATGCCGGTCGCGACCATCCAGATGTTTTCGATGTACCGAAGATTCGTTCCGGCCGTCGCACCGATCTGGGCGAAAGAGTTATCGTTCACGCGGTCGCTGAGCGTGGTGTAACCACCGACGTGTTTCGGAGGAAGCGTAACGATTACGGAAGCCGCCGTGGTGTCTTTCGGAGCTGCGGCTTGAGCTGCGTTCGTCGCGAGCAAGTCGACTGCATTTTGGCCGGAAGTGCAGGTTAGAGCCGAACGGAAGTCGATCGAGTTCTTTTCGGCAGTCGTAAGGTCGGCGACGTGAATGTTCGTGGTCGTGCCGTTTCGAGTGACGTTCACCGTGCACGTAAAATTATCGGACCAGAGCTTAGAAACTCCGCTTACTCCGCCAACGCCCGCGAAGTGCGCCAACACGAAAGCCGTCGCATCGTTGTCGGTGACCGTCGAAGCCGTATAAGAAGCGTTTTGCATTTGGAAAGCCATGCGGCGAAGGAGGTAACCCGTGCCGTACTGACTTTGGGCGGCGGTGAGAGCTGCACCGTAGTAGTCGCCAGTACCGACTTGGCCAACCATCGTAGTGAAGTCTGCCGAATTAGTCGGCATCGATCCACCGGTGATAACGCCGGAGAGACGAAGGGCGCCGACGATGGCAGCCGGACTCGCCGCTTGGGCGGAGGAGACCATCATACCGATGGTGAGAACGGCGCTGAAAATACGCAGATGAGACGAAGTTACGATACTACCCATAAACCCCCCTAACAAAAATCCAGCGTACGTACCACGTGCTCACAATTTTAAAAAAGATCCCCAGATTCAGTGATTCTCGTGAAGGCGAAGCTCCTTCGAATCTCACCCATGTACGGCGTCCCCACGCTCGACACGTATACCGACACTTTTAACTTTATCCGTCTTCACACTGTTCTCGTAATGTGTATAATTCGACACATTATTTTTTTTTGGCGGACCGCTACACTCTTATACATCTGCAGGGTTTTTGGGCGTTCCGGGGGGAACCATGAATACACCATCATTATATAAGAGTGGGTTACTCTTAGTCGGCTTTATCTCTCTTTCTTCGTGCCTCGCGACGCCGAAAGATGGAGACGCCACGCTCGCTTTCTACCAAAAGAAGGCGGCCGCCGCGACGACGGCCACTACCGGTATCGGCGCATTCGGAGATACGTTCTTTAATTTTGCGCGCACGAACTGCGCGAGCTGCCACGGGGCCGCGCAAGCGCCGACGTTCGCAGTCGCGGACGTGAATGCGGCGTACGGAACGCTGAAAGGCTCGAGTTTCGTGAGTTTTTCGAACGTGTCGAGTTCGTTGATCGTCACGTACTCCGGAAATGGACACTGCGGACTTCCAAGCTGTAACGGAAATGCAGCGGTCGCGGCCGAGCAAGTTCAAGCGTGGGCCGATGTCGAAAACGCGGTCGCTAGTGGTGGTGGTGGTACGACTCCGGGTGGAGGTACTCTTCCCGTCGGTGGCGGCCCAACGACCGGCGGTGCGAATACCGGCGCGACGATTACGACTTCACTGAATCTGCCAGTGACTCTTCCTATGGGCAACACTTACGTACCGATGCGCTGGCAGCTTTCGCAAGTGTCTCCAGCGAACGCACTCGTTACAGGCGCGGTCTTCGAACTTGAAGTTCAGAAACTGAGCGCGACGACTTATCGCGTGCGGTATCCGAAAATCGCCGGATTGAGGTCGCCGGTTCGGGTTACGGGTATTCACGTTTTCGTAAAGGCCGCGACGGATACGGGGGTTGGCGTCGAGGACCTCGGCGCAGGTAGTGCTTGGGAAAATGATGTCGTGACCGTTCCGATCACGACATTGCCGGCGACACTTCCGGCGACTCCGCTTTCGATCACGACTTTCGGCCCGATGGATTCGTTCTCGATGGTGATCGGGGTTCGCTCGAATCAAGACGCGTTCACGATCTCGTTCGATACTCTCGCGACTGCCGTCGCGTTGACGTCGACGTTCGCATCGATTAACTCGAATATTTTGGCGCCGAAATGCGTGAGCTGCCATAGTACGAATAACAAAGCCGGTGGCTTTAGCTATTCGAACTATACGGATACGAAGGCTTCCGTGGGGGCGACACCGGCTGCGAGCCGGCTCTACACGTCCGTGACGGGTGGGCAGTCGATGCCGACGGGCAGCTTAAAGCTGACAACGACCGAGACGAACTCAATTTCGACTTGGATTACGAACGGCGCTTTGAATAACTAGGAGTGTGAACTCCGAAAAATCGCTACTCTCGATCGCAAAACGTCATATGGCTACGGACTTCGAGCTCGAGCTCGTAGTGAATCCGGATCATGCCCGAATCGGTGAATCCGTATTAATGGAAGCGCACCGGCTTCTCGACTCGATCGAAGAGTCACTCAGCGAGTACCGCGAGAGTGCGCTCGTTTACCGACTGAATCATTCGGCGGAGGGCGAGTGGACTCCGCTCGACGCGACTTTCGCGGAGATCCTCGAGCTTTCGCGGGGTTATTCGGAACTCACGCAGGGTGCATTTAATCCGTTCGTGCGCTCGAAACTCGGTGCTTCGTTTTCGGATCTTGAGATCGACAGCCCCGGAAGGAGGATCCGTCGAAAGCGCGCCGAAGTTCTCATCGGATTCGGAGCGGTTGGGAAGGGGTACGCCCTCGATCGAGTGGCGAGTCTTCTCGATCGCGAAGGTTTCACGGACTACCGTCTCGGTGCCGGCGGATCAAGCTGGGTCTTTCGTGGCTTCCGAGCGGATGATCAGCCCTGGGGCATCGCCTGGGCTTGGTCAAGGGATGCGGACGGCGATTGGGCAGGTCACGCTTATCGACTTCCGGGTGGCCGGCCGATCGCCATTGGCGTTTCTGGAACCGTGGAAAAGGGGCAGCACTTCCTTTGGGAAGGTGCGCCGCTCCGCATGACGATTTTAAGTGCTTTTTGTTCTGCAGGCAGTGCGGCGGAAGCCGATGCGTTTTCGACGGCGCTTATGGTGGGAGCGAGTCGCGAGGGAGAAAAGTTTTTGACGAACTTCCCGAAGACCGGAATCCACCCAACGAGTTTAGCTTTTGTAGATCTGGAGAATCAGATGTTCTACAATCAGACCTTCGATACTCTATTTCTCCGTGAAGGACGGATTTCGTAATGATCAAGCCAATCGGACGCAGTTACGCAGTGAAAGCCCTCTATACCTTTCTCTTGGCCATGGAACTGGGGCGTGGTTTAGCGTTCGCTACCGAATTCGAACCCCTCGGCTCTGCCGTAGCGGCTTCGCTCGGTACGAAGAAGGCTTTCAAAAAGAGTTTCGCGTTCGAAGGAAAACCACTCGACGTATTCTACGCGAAAGACGGAGCCGGTAAGGCTTCGAAGTACGCGTTCGTTCAGAAAAGAATTTACGCCCCGAACTGCACTCACACTTGGATCGTCGGCGTCGACGCCTCGACCGGTAAGGTGAGCGGAATTCGCGTGGTCGAAATGTCCTGCCCGCATGCTTACCCGACGAAGACCGAGAGTTTTCTCGGTCAGTTCACGGGGAAGAGTTTTGCGGATGCCGGAAAACTGAAGAGTGACATCACACCCATCGCGAAGGCCACCGGCTCGGCGAATCTTTGCATCGATGCGGTCCGCGCTTCGCTCGTCGCGGCTTCGAAGCTCAAAGGTAAAATCTAGTCCTTTTGATGGGTTTAGGCCGTACTCATAAGTTAAACTACTGAAAAGGCAGCAAAAAAGCACGATTCAAGCTTGACGCAGCGCATCATTACGAGATACCTCTTTGTTCGCCTTCCGGGAGGAGGCGCTGATGAGGAAACAATCTTGGAATCTGGCTCTCGTCGCGAGTACCGTTCTGATCGCCCTCGGAGCCCGCGCGGATCTTCCGGCCTACACGCTTATCCAGATCGAAAATGATGATTTCCGGGATCATTCATTCGCTCAAGCCGAGAAACTCCTCGGGGTGATGGACGGAGATCTGGTCGCGTACCAGTGCGATGGAAAGCGGGAGTTCGAAATTCTTCCGGAGCTCCTCCACGCGAGCGCCGACGGCAATTCACTCAAAATCGAAGCCTCGGACGGTGCTGTCGGAATTTATCGCGACGGTGAACTTCGGAACGGGAACAAAAAAGACGCCTTTATGAAGGTCGTACTCAAAACGCTCGCGAAACTCGAGACGCTTCCGACGGGGAAAATCCTGCTTGAGCGGCTGGAGCATTCTCCTTACGCGCTTACCATTCGGCACGGCACGCCGCACTTCTGGCCCGACGATGATAAGCGGAGTGGTCCGGCTTCGGGGATGATGATGGCCCAGTCGATTCAGCTTCTGAACACGCTTCGCTGGCCCGAGTACGGGAATCAGTTCAACCGCATCGGTGCCGGTGGCGAGATCAATTTCGATCCGGCGCTCAAGGCCCTCTTTCTAGAAGACGACGACGTGAAGCGAGCAGCGGCTCCGCAAACTATTCTGGCGCATGAGATGATGCACGCATTCGACGGAATTCGCGGCTTTCTCGATCGTCGGACTCTCGTAGGCGATGCATACGAGTTTATCGAAATTTCCGAATATCGAGCGACGTATATGGAGAACCTGATTCGAAAAGAATCAGGTCTTCATTTCCGCAAAAGCTACAGCGACGAGTCCGGTGGTGGGCACGGTTCTCTTCTGGGTGAAGATGGAAAACCGATGTTAATCCCCGCGCCCTGTCTGAAGAATTAGCGATCGTTCTTACAGAGCAGGCTGTCCTGCCAGCTCTCGGCGGCCGGATTGTTAAAGTCCGACTTCATGTAACTGAGGAGCATGGCGACGTCCTTCGGAGCGTCGAAAAACACGCCGAACTCGCGGTTCGAACCGATCGCTTGGGTCGAGCCGTTCACGGATCCGACCCAAGCCGTCGTGCCGTCGACGACGATCGTCTTCGCGTGGAGGTAACCGAAGTTACCGCTGACTTTCACGTTCTTGGTGAAGATGCGGGACTTCACGCCAGCAGCGTCGAAGTCCGAGTAGATTTGGGTCCACCGCGCGGCATTGATGTCCGTAGGTGGACCGAATGCACAGGCGCTTGAGGTGTTCACGCGGACGTCGACGCCACGCTTGGCGGCGGCCATGATTTCCGCGTTCATCGTCGGATCGTTCAAATATTGGTTCTGAAGTACGAGCGTCTTCTTCGCGGAGCGAATGAATTGGACGATCGGCGCCATCGAGAGTGGGCTGATCGTGAGGTCCGCGGCGCCGGCGCGGCCGAGGATCGACTGAAGATCATACGGAACGGCCGCGAGATCGCGCTCGAACACTTGGCCGAGGACGGCGACGGCTGGCGCGTAGCGAATGACGTAGGAGTAGTCGCGGTTACAATGGTCAGGGGCGGCGCCCTTGTCGCAGATGCTGGTGGAGTCGAAGTTACCGGTGCTAAGCATGGCGATCTTCGCGTCGACGAGAACCATCTTACCGTGCTGGACACATCCGGTGGTCGCACCACCGCAGAGGTTCTTCGTGAACGGAACGTACACTCCGCCGGCCGCGAGGACTTTAGACTTGAATACTTTCAGTGCGACGCACGAAGAGTCGTCTACCGTGGTGTTCGCTTCGAAAATTCTGCAGGAGGAGCCGACCGGAGTTGGCTCTTGAATGATCCGAACCTGGACGTGATCGGCGAGGGCGTTCAGAATGGCCTTCTGCACGACCGGGTCGGCCATCGTGTAAATTTCGATGTCGATCATCTTCTGCGCGGAGTCGAGCAGTGCGATCAGTGGGGTGGAAGAGGAGTTCTCGTAAAAGCCTTGCGCTGGAGCGGCGGCTTGCGCGCCTAACGCAATCAGGCAAGAACCGATAAAAAGTCGTACTACCGTACTTCCAATATTCACCTTCATGGCAATTTCCCCCGTGTATGGGCATAAGGTGATCGGTTTTTGACGTGAAGGCAACATTTCGATTGTTAGGACTGCGTTTGGGAAACGAAGAAAAAGCGTGTCATTTCAAGCCAAAACGTGGATATCCGCTCTGGGCGCGGTCAGGAGATAGATAAGATATCTAACGCGCTTAGTCTAAAACTTGAAAATGACGCGTGATTTTATAGATGCAGCGCATGAATCCCTCGGATTCAATGAGCGCATTCAAGCTTCAAAGAAAATACTGGAATCCGACTGAATTCGTACCCGGAATGTAATTGAAGAGGAACCCGGCAGAAAGGTGCGAGGAGAAGAGGAATTGGACCGCGTAATGGCGTTGAGTGACCGGACCCGAGGCAAAATAATCGAGTTTGCGCATCGCTGCAGTCAGAACCAAGCGCTTAACGGTGATCGTCGCAGTTAGAATTTGGATGGGGCCGAGAGCGAACCCCGAGTTATCGGAGAGTCGATCGTATTGGCATTCAAGAATCCAAACCCGCGCGCTCGCTTGGATCGACGTGAAGGTGAGTCGTGGAAGAGAGTTCGAAATGATTTCCCGCGAGAACCCGTAGCCGAGGCTGAAGTGTTCCCAGTTCATGAGAAGCGCGGGGCCGCCGCCCCAGGTGTCCGAGATTTTATTATACCGCGCCGAAAGTCCGAGTTTAATGCTTGGCCCTTTTTGAGACTCGAAGAGTTGGGCGGCGGTTCCGATATTGAGATTCGGGAACGAACCTCGTTCGGGTTCGGGCGAATCAAAGGTTTGGAGTTCGGGTTCGTTGCTCAGGCGATGGTAAAGGTCGTCGCCGTAGAAGGTATTGTTACTGCCGGTCGAAATTCCGGTGCCGAATTTTTTGAAGCCTTTCACGAGTGAAAAGGTCGGAGAGGTCGACCCGTCGCCGCCCCGGATTTGGTGCACCAGCGTTTCGAGACCATAGGAAGAAGGTTCCGTCGGGAGCGAGGCGGAGCTCAAGTTAAACGAAGAAGCGAAGGTCGAGTTCGCTCCGGCCGGTTTCGCGGACGTGCTCCCGTTATTACAGAGGAGCTTGTAGAGTTCTTTTTGATGGGATTTGTAATAGTCGCAGAGCGAGCTGGCGTTCGCCGAGGTGATCGCCGCGAACGCGGCGATGAGAAGTAATCCCGCGCGAATCATCCGCCGGTTCCGACGGTATGGCGCCCAAGCTCCACAGTCTCCGAGAATTCGCCCGTGGTCACGGTGAGGGAGCCGTCGGAGAAGATCACGTTCCAGGAATTGTCGCGCACGAGGGTTTCCGCGAGCCGGCCAAGAAATTTCGGCGGGAACGAAAAGATCTCGATTCGCTCGGCATTATAGACTTTGTTTGCGGCGATGTCTGCGAGGAGTACGTCGGGATCTTTATAAGTATAGACCCGAACCTGCCGCGCAGTTTTTGCGGCCCGGTGGAGCTTCTTTGCGCTCGGGTTACCGATCTCGATCCACAGAGGAAACGAGTTCGGACCTTCGGAGACGAGAAGTGCGGGTTGGTCCGGATCACTTAATCCGCCCGGCGCGAAATCGAGTCCTTCTTGGGTGTTTAGGGCGTATGCAAGAACGCGCGTGAGAAGGTAATCGGAAGTCTCCGAAGGATGCTGGGCCGTACGGAAGTCGAGCGCTTCGTAGACCCCACGCTCGACGTCGGATAGGTCGATTCGGAAGCGGTATAGAGTAGAGCTCAGCGCCATTATCGAGTCGGGCTCGGGATTGGCGAAGGAGTCGGGCTCGGCATCGGGCAGCCGGGAGCGACTTGGCCAAATTTCGGATTTCGCGTGAATTCGAAAACAATGTCGATCTTTCCACGCTTCTTCCCGAAGTAGTAAAGGAGGGGAACTTTTACGGCGAAAATTTTCGTCTTGCCCGAGAAAATCCGTTCTTCGAGGACCGGCGGGATAATGGGCTTAGTGGGCTCGATTAATCCTGCAGGGTAGTCTTGGGGAACCCATCCGCCGCGAGTCGCTTTCGCCCCCTCTTCGCCGTAATATTGGGGATTTTCGGGAAAGTGGTATTCAAAACGCTCGCCGTTCACGAGCTTCATTCCGGGGAGTTCGTCCTTCGTGGTCGGAACCGAACCGAGAGTTTCACGGTAACCCGTGCGCGCCTCGGCGCCCTTTTCGACGGTATAAGTGATAAACTCCGTCGAGGTCGGATTTTTAAGCCAAATGTGGTCGAAGATTTCGACGCCTTCCGGCACGGACTTCGGGAGCACAGTGCGGGTCCAGCTTAAGGGATGCGAATCCGGCGGACCACATTTCGCGAAGGTATTTCCGGATAGGATGAGGCCGAGCAGGAAGGCGAAACCGCAGCGTGACATGCTATTTAAGTATCACAGATCAAGGAGCCGGAGAACGGGATGGAGACTCGGTTGCCGGATACTTATCGACGCCCGGCAACGGGATAACCACCTCATCTGGCTTCTTGTGGGGTTGATTGACTCGCGATTCGACGAGGGCGAAGAGCGCGAGAAGCTCTGGCGGCTTTGGCAGCCGAGGAATTTCGGCCGGGATCCGATCGAGCATGAGCCCGGCAGAGAGAACGATGACCGGGATGTCGGAAATCCGAGGATCGGCTTTTTGTGCGTCTAGGAAACCGTATCCGTCGAGGACGGGCATCATTACGTCGAGGAGGATGACGTCGGGCTGGTCGCTACGAGCGAGGGCGAGCCCTTCGAGTCCGTTCCTAGCGATGATCACTCCGTACCCTTCGGCGGTAAAAATAGCCTCGAGGCTCGTGCAGATGTCGAGATCGTCATCAATGACAAGAATCGTTTTTTTTAATGCCATGGCAGTCATACCCTTATGAATTGCAACTTTTACGCTCCGAAAAGAGCGGCAAAGGACAGCGTGGCCGTCACGGTTTCAGTCGTGACGGCCTCGGCTCTCGGCAGGGCCTCAGCGCGGCTAGACCTGCTTTTTGTCGAATTCTTTTTTCTTATCGTCTTTGCCGTGCGTCTCGGATTTTCTTTTATCCGCGTCCTTATTCGATCCGAATCCTTTTTTCATGGGTTCGTTGTTGGCAGTTTTCGTAGGCTTAATGCGATCTTGTTCCTTGGACATAAAATATTCCTCCTTACGGAATGGGTTGCCCTGACGAGAGTTGCAATCCAGAGGCCGAATCAAACGAGGAAAGGAGGTACCGTGTCATTCCATTTCGGAAATCCACGCCGGATGTTTTACAATCGATCGAAGTGCTTTTTTGAGAAGCGTTTTTCCGGGTTCGGTCTGGTGCCAAGTCGAAAGCCCACTCGGATGGGGGAGGCAGTAGACGTCCGCCGTTTCTCCGAGAAAAGTCGCGACGAATTTTTTTCCGATGACGTCGGCGAGTTTCGCACTCGAAGGATAGACCTCGGGTCCGAGGACTTCAGAGATCGCGAGTTTTCCTACCGGCAAAATGAGTTTCGGTTTGAGGAGCGCGATTTCGAGGGCGAGATGCCGGCGACATTTTTTAATTTCATCCGCATCGGGGAGGCGATCTCCGCCGCTTTTCGCTTTTCCGGGAAAGCAGCGCGCGACCGCGGCCATATAAACGTGAGCACGGAAATGGGCTTCGTCGACGCCGGCGGCTTCTTCGAACCAGCGAAAGAGCGTTTTACCCGCGGTATGGGCGAAGGGCCGCCCGCGGCCTTCTTCGTGAATTCCGGGAGCCTGGCCGATCAAAAGAATGCGACTGAGTACGGGGGCGCCGTGTACCGGACGTCCCGCCATGCCAGGACAGTCCCGGCACTTCGCGATGTCTTTCTGAATGAGCGTAAGTCGAACGAGCGTCATCGACAGGTAGGTTTAGAACCAGACCTCGCCTTGGAATCCGTACGAGAGTCCGTTCGTTTCCGTTGGCGTGTCGGTGAGGAATGCCCGAAGAACCGGACGCGAGAAGAACGAAAGTTTCGGAGAAACTTGCGGAGCAATCGTGAACCGAGTCAGCGGATGGCTGCTCTGAACCGTCGGGGAGGATTGACGAACCGTCGAAGCACCCGCTTCGAACGCGATGCTGTAGTGGTCCGACAAGAATAGAATTGGCCGAGCGCCGACGCTGATCCACCGGCCCGACTGGATATCGACACCCGTATTCCAGGTTTCGTAGATCGCCGCGAACGCCGTCGCGAAGTGCGGCGACGTTTGGAACATGAACTCTTCCACCACGCGCGTACGGTGGGCGGAGTCGTGATAGGCCTGTCCATTTAGGAGCTGGGCCGGGTCCGCGCCGAAGTATCCGCCGAGGTTCATCCCCTGCATGAGTCCGCGTCCGTGAATGACAGCGAAGTTATTGTAGCCGGCGTCGTTCTTGTAATTGTATTTCAGACCGAGGACTTCGCCGCGAGCGTCGGGGAAGAGTTGGCCGGTGTTTACGTCTTGTCCGCCACCGTTCAGCATGGCGAATCCCGCCCAGATGCTGAGCTCTTGCTGAGGAGCGAGCTTCAAGCCGAAAAGTCGACCGTCGAACAGAACTGTGCGAGGGCGTCCGCTTTCGGTTTGGGCAGGGAGTTTTTGGGTCGTGCTGTTCGACGTCAGGTTGTTCTTATCCGTGTCCTGCATCATGACCGCGAAATGGCCTTTGCCGGTTCCGATCGGCACGTCTTGGATACCGCCGCCGCTGCCGGAGGTGTCCGCGAAGTAGAAAAAGTCATCCATGTGGACATCGGCGTCGCGATAGAAACGCCGGCCGACCCAGAGGGTTTCGGGGCCACCGGAAAGGTGGGCGCCTTCGATGTAGGCGCCGAAGATATAGAGGTTCGGAGCCTGGGTGACCGTGTTCCCGGCCGGATTATAGGAAATGTCGAAGTTCGACCGCCAGAATTCGTCGTTACTCAGATCTTTCGTGCGCTGCGTGTAAGCCTGGAAGTAGGCCTCACCGTACATTCCGCATTCGTTGCCGAGACGGAACTCGTTTCCAGGTGTTCCGCTTTGGTGAAAGCAGTTCTGATCTCCGCCCTTGGTGTTCGAGCCGCTGCCGGCACGGAGGTAACCATGATAGTCGAAATTGTCGCCGGAAACGGCCCACGTTTTTTCGATTGGAAAGAGGACTGCTAGGACCACCAGGACGAGCGCGCGAATGAACATATTCCGCGCAACTACCGGATCAGGGTTGTTTATTCAACGGTAGAGTACCCGTATTCTCATGATGCCGCTCGGGAAGGCCGACCTGCTCGACCGGGACCAAAATTCTTGGAAATTCGCGCTCGAAATCGAATAAGGCCGCGGGATGGATTGTCGGCGAAGGGACGTACGCGTTCGATACTCACGATCGAGGCTGAAAACAAACAGGAAGCTTTCCTCGTGTCGCTAGGATGGCATTGGTAGGCGCGCGTCGGGTTAGAATTAAAACTCTTTTAATAGAACTGAGACTAATTTTACCCACTATCAATCACCCCGGATTCCTTTAGACTTTAGGAATGCCTCGGCTTCGGATCCTTCTACTCTTATTTTTTTTCGTGATGAGCGCGTTTTTTCGCGCGTTCACAGGAATGCCCGCAGAAAATCCGCTCGCCCACGGTCGCCCGAGAACCACATGGGTGGCGACTTCCGATTTTGGTGACCCCCACGTGGATGAAGTCGTGCCATTGAGAGTCGGAAAATTTAAGCGTCGGATCCGCCATGCCCCGCCTCATTCGCCGGTTATTCTTGGAGTCATTTCGTTCGCGCCGATATCGAACTCTTCGCGCCTTTTGCTCGGTGATTCAGGTTCTCTCCCGTCCTACCGAATCGGACCGGATACTCCGCCGCCCATCGCCGCCTAATTTCTAGCGCGGCTCTCTCTATCGGCGTTCTCTTTAAACTTTCCTTCTGGCTTAGGCCTGTGGAGCTTCCATGAAATCTGAAACGGGATCCGGCGGTTTAGCCGGATTCGCGGTGAAAAATCCGCACTTCGTTGTCGTTGCCTGTCTGCTTGTCGTCATTCTTGGTGGCTTGGCCCTCATTTCCCTTCCGAAGGATTTGCTCCCGTCGGCTAATTTACCGGCCGTCCAAATCCTTTCGTTCTATTCGGGCATGCCCGTCGAACACGTCGAAAAAAATCTGACCTCACGATTCGAGCGCTACACGGGCCAAGCCATCGGCATCGAGCGCCAGGAATCGAAATCCCTCGTCGGGGTGAGTATCGTTAAGAACTTTTTCGGGCCAGAAACTGACCTGAATACCGCGATCGCTCAGACGACGTCGCTCGTGATGTCGGTGCTCCGGCGCCTTCCGCCAGGTACCCAGCCTCCGCTCATTCTTCCGTTTGATCCGATGGCCGCGGTCCCGCTCGCGCTCGTCGCGGTGAGCGGTGATGCCAGCGAGAAAGGACTTTACGATACGGCCCGTTATGACGTTCGGAACACGATCCAATCGGTGTCGGGCGCGATGGCGCCGACGGTGATGGGGGGATCGGAACGCCAGGTCGTCGTCTATCTCGACCCGGCGAAACTTCGGAAAATGAACTTGTCTTCGCTCGACGTGATGAATCGGCTTTCTCATCTCAATACGTTCGTCCCTTCGGGAAACGTGAAGATCGACGACTTCGACTACCAGATTCTGAGTAACGGGCTCGTCGATCGAATCGCCGACATGAACGAATTTCCACTTCGTTCGGAAAATGGCGTTTCGATTCACCTGAAGGATGTCGGGCACGCCGAAGACGCGAGCAAGATCCAAACAAACATCGTGCGCATCGACGGAAAACGCCAAGTCTATGTTCCGATCTATCGCCAACCGGGTGCGAACACGATCCAGGTCGTCGACGAAATTCGGGGCTCGCTCGCAGCCCTCGAAAAACGAATTGGGAATGTGCACCTCCGACTCGTCGCAGACCAAACTACTTTCATTCGCCACGCGATCGAAAGTATCACCGAAGAGGCGCTTATCGGTGGCGGCTTGGCCGCGCTCATGGTCCTTCTCTTTCTTGGAAATCCTCCGGCGACTGTCGGAATTCTACTTTCACTCCCGCTTTCTCTGCTTTGTGCATTCCTTGGCCTAAAAGCGGCCGGCCAAACCGTAAATGCAATGACCCTCGGGGGTCTCGCGCTCGCGATCGGAGTTCTCGTCGATAACTCGATCGTCGTTTTGGAGAACATTATTCGGCGTTTGGGCACCGGCCAGCGGCCGGTCCAGGCCGCCATCGAGGGCGCCGCCGAAGTTTCGATGCCGGTTCTTGCTTCGACACTTGCGACGATGGTCGTCTTTTTCCCAGTGGTATTTTTGAAGGGGGTGACGAAAACGCTTTTCAGCGCACTCGCGAAATCGGTGATTTTCGCGATGATCGGATCGTATTTTTGCGCCCTCGTCGTGATTCCGCTATTCGCGGCGACGTTTCTCCGTCCTCGCGTGGTCGGAGCCACCCGTTCATCTTTCTTTCTGGCGATCGAAAGCGGCTTGGAAAAGCTCAGTTCCTTTTATGGGGCACGGCTCGCTTGGACGTTACGAAATCCGAAACGCGTTCTCCTCGCGACCGGGGTCGTTCTCGCGCTTGGCACGCTTTCAGTATTTAAGGTCGGAAGCGAACTCTTCCCTCGCGCGGACGCGGGGAATTTCGTCGTCGAACTCCGGAGACCTTCGGGGACTCGGATCGAGGAAACGGAAAAATTTGCCAAGATCTTCGAAGACCGGGTGCGCGCTCTCATCCCAGAACACGATCTCTCGATGATCATCACGAATGCCGGAGTCTACTACGGCTTTCCGGCGGCCTTCACTCCGAATAGTGGTCCGCAGGACGTGTTTTTCAACGTCGAACTCACCGAGAATCGCCTGCACTCTTCTCAGTACTATGCGAAGCTCGTTCGCGAAGTGGTCGCGAAGGAGTTTTCAGGAACGGAAATCGGGATCGAACTGGGAGGACTTCTGACTTCGGCGCTGAACGGCGGGCTTCGTTCTCCGATCGACATTCAGTTTCGCGGACCGAAGCTGGAGGCGGCCCAGGAAGTCGCGAGTAAGCTAGCGGCGCAGATCAAAAACATCCGGGGTGCGGTCGATGTCCGGGTTCAGCAGCGTTTCGATGCGCCCCAAATTAACCTCGACGTCAGTCGACGGAAGGCAGGCGAGCTCGGGGTAACGACGGACGAAGTCGTGAAAAATATCGTGAGTGCGGTGAGCGGAAGCGCGACCTTCGATCCCGCGATCTGGGTCGATCCGAAAAGTGGAATCGATTATCTCCTCGGCGTCCGTTTTCCTGAAGAGAGTGTCTCGACGTTTGAGGACCTCGCGAATATCCCGATAGGCGGAAGGCGTCAGGAACGTACGGTGCCACTTCGAGATCTCGCGACGATTACGAAGACCAAAGGTCTCAGCGAGGTGAACCACGTAAACCTAAAACCGGTGATCGATGTTTTTCTCGACGCCCAGGGTAGGGACATCGGAGGACTTTCTAGAGATATCGCGAAGCTCATCCACGACACCCCGTTTCCGGACGGATATTCGGCAGAAATTCGCGGTGAGGTCGCAGAAATGAACGGAGCGGTGGGTTCGCTCGGCGGAGGCTTTCTCCTCGCGGCGATCCTGGTCTATCTCATCCTTGTGGTGCAGTTTCGATCGTTTGCGATTCCCGGAATCATCATGATCACGGTTCCGATGGGTCTCGTTGGGATCGTCGCGATGCTCGCCGCGACGCGGACCTACTTTAGTATTCAGGCCGCGATTGGCGCGATCTTCATGATCGGTATCGCGGTGGCGAACGGCGTACTCCTTATTGAGTTCATTCTTCACCATGCGAAAGATAATGCAGATCTCGACCGCGGAATCGTCGACGCCGCGAAAGCGCGACTGCGGCCGATCTTGATGACGTCGCTCGCTTCCATGCTCGGTCTCGTCCCCATGGCGATCGGACTAGGTCACGGATCGGAGGCGAATATCCCGCTTGGTAGATCGGTGATCGGGGGCCAACTCCTTTCGACGACTCTCACGCTGTTCATCGTTCCGATTCTCTTTAAGCTCCTCCGCAGTTCGGAAAGAAAGGTGCTCGTATGAGGGTCCTCTCGGCGGCCCTTTTGGGGTGGGCGTTTACGATCACCGGGGCGACTGCCGGAGAATTGAATCTGACGGAAATTCTTCGCATGGCGGAAAAAAATGACCACCGGGTCGCCGCCGGGGAAATGGGGGAAGTCGCCGCCACGAAAGCGGTCGATGTCGCCCGTGCGGGATACTATCCGAAAGTGAGTTTCGAGGCGATCGACAGCACGGGCTTTCCGGGTTCGACCGGGGTCCTCGGCGTCGGTGGGGTGATGGGCTCTTCCTACCGGAAAGGGCCGGCGGCGGGTTTAGTCGCCGAAGTGAGTTTGTGGGATTTCGGGCGTACTTCGCATGCGGTCGGAGCCTCTGTTCACGATGCTCACGCGGTCGCGGAAGAGAGTCGGGTCGTACGTATGGATTCGGACCTCGAGGCCTCGCGACTTTATTTTGCGTGCGTGCGCGATCGCTCCCAAAGCGAAAACTGGGCTTTCGTTTTAGGCGAGGCGAAGCTAGTGGCCGCGGAAGTAAATCGCTATGTGAAAACTGGCCAGCGATCGGTCGTAGAGCATTACCTCGCCGAGTCCCAGGTCGAAGAGGCACTTACCGAGCGAAGCGATTTCGAGCAGCGCGCGCGCCTCAGTCTCGATCGGCTCGGGATCCTCACCGGAGTCGATTTAAAAAACTCAACCTGTCCGGCGGTCGAAACGGTTGGCGAAATTGCGAAGCAATTCAAATCGAGTTCGCTTCCACACCCGTTCTTATCGGGCGCGGAAGAAAGGGCCCAAGCCGAGCACGAGCGTTTGAACGCCGCTCGGGCCGGGCATTTACCTCGGCTTGTCGCTGTCGGAAGTTACGGCGCGCTCGAAAATTCTCGGCTCGTCCCGAAGGGTAATTACGCACTCGGAATCGGGCTGGTGCTTCCGCTCTTCGATGGTCTGAAGACTTCTTCGAACGTGGAGCGCGAAGAGGCGCTCTCTGCGGAGCGGTCCTTTCTGGTCGAAGCCGAACGGGACCGGATCGCGCAAATCAACGCGAAGTACGACGAAGCGATCGAGGCCTCGAAGGCGCGCCTTGGGCACCTCGAACCGGAATTGAAACTCGCTCGCGAAGGTTTCGAAGTCGCGAAAAAACGGTACTTCAAGTTCCAGGGCCTTCTCGTCGATGTGCGCGAGGCAATACGGAACCTGAGTCGAACGGAGAATCAGTTCGATGAAACGCAGCTGGATTTGGTCGAAGCGAGAGTCGCGAAGGCACTCTTTAACGGTGGGCGGTTGCAAAGCATCGCGTCCAATAACAATTAGGAGGTCGTCATGAAGAAGATGTTGGTTCTAATGGTGGGTTTGGCGCTCGGGGTTTCCGCGGTGGCGAAAGCGGAGACGGTATCGGTTTTTCACGAAGTTATCGGAGATTCGGATCCGTTCGAGATTGTGCATGCCGATTTTAAGGTGAACGAGGAGCGGCCCGAGCTGAGTCGGGCCTGGGTCGAAGTGGTTCGTCGGAAAAAGTTCTCGAGCGGGGAAGACCGAGTCGAGGAGAGTACGGCGAGTCGGAATGTCGCGGGACTCAGTTACGATTCGTCGAGCCGGGAAATCCGCTACCGTACGGCGGGCGGATCGACTATCGTTTGTGGTCGGCTCGAAGTTAAGCGATTCCTCTTTATTCACTGGGAGAAGATCACGGCGACCGGAGCCTGCATTCTGAGTGGCCGGGTGCTCGACGGGCAGGTCGACGATGGATTTCGGACCCGCCCGCGCTCATTCGCGGATGTCGTGATGGAAATATCGACGAGTGGGAAAATCGCAGAGACTTCCGAGGCCGAAAGATTTCCGGCGAGTTTTGCGAGTCACCGAGTGACTCGGGATCCACGGTAGCTGAATGATCGCGTTGCCGCAGATATTTTTGATGTTGGGGATCGGTATTTCGACCGGGGTTTTCTCCGGTCTATTCGGGATCGGTGGGGGAGTGATCCTGGTACCGATTTTAGTGCTGCTGTTCGGCTACAGTCAGAGTGAGGCCACCGGTACGGCGCTCGTCGCACTTTTACTTCCCGTCGGTTTTCTCGGAGTGCTCGAATACTACCGTGCGGGGAAAATCAGCCCGCTGAATATTAAGATCGGATTGCTCTTCGCGGTGGGGATTTTTCTCGGTGCCTACCTCGGTGCCCGAATCGGGGTGAGTATTCCGGAGAAGGTATTGCAGCGCTGCTTTGGCGTATTCATGTTCCTGATCGCGGCGAAGTTCATTATTGCCTAGGCTGCTTTTGAGCGTGTTTTCCAGGCGTTAGGACGAACATGAAGAATTTTTAAGGAGACCCCAGTTTCCTTTAATTTTCTTTGGCTAATTTCTTGAGGGCCCACGCTTCGGCTGTTAGCCTTAGGACTTGCGCTCCGAAAGGGGTCCGGACGACGTCCATCGCGATGTCCGAAGCAGCGACAAATGTTCGACGCTCGATTCCGCGGCC
>JBBQMV010000003.1:0-27975 GCA_038329315.1 Bdellovibrionia bacterium
GACACCTCGATGAAATCAGCGGAACGAGTCTTACCGCAGAAAACCAAGTCGACATCCTACCGAACCATGATGCGTACCTCCAGAAACTCGACCTCATCAAGCGGGCGAAAAAGCGGCTCTGGGTCACGTCCATGGTTTTCCAATGTGACGCGAGCTCGAGCGGACTTCTGAACGCACTTGCCGAGCGGATCGCGGCCGGCGTTGACGTCCGGATGATCATCGAAGGTCTCTACTCCGACACCGTTTATAAGAAATGTCGCGACACGATGCGTGGAATGGGGATCGACGTTCTCCCGATGCTCGAATCCACGACGATCAAAAACCTCACCCACATCACGCATAACAAGTTTTGGATTCGGGATGGCGAAGAGGCGATCATCGGCGGCCAAAACATCCTCGACGACGAAAACCTTTCGACGGGCTTCAACGAAGGTTATCGCGATACCGACGCCTGGATTCACTCCGGACCGACGGTGACCGATCTCGAAGGGAAATTCGCCGAGATTTGGACGCGGCATCGCTATACCGATCCGCTCATCGCAGAAGTGATCCGCGAGAATCGCGTGCGAGTCGCGGCCGAACTAGACCGCGGAGTGCGGGGTCCGGGGGTGTTCACGCGCTTGAGCGATCCGGCACGCCGTTCCCAAGGGATCTGCCGAGTTCTCAGCCAAGATCCGGGCGGAAGGGCCGAGTCGATCGAGCCCTTCCTCGCCGAACTCGTCGACCATACGAGCGAGCTCGCGATTCTCACGAGTCCGCACGTTCGGTTCAAACCCCAAAAGGATCCGGTGAAGGAGCCCGCGGGAATTATTTACCAAGGCCTCATCGACGCTGCCGCAAATCGCGGAGTGCGGATCGATCTCATTACGAACGGCGTGGACGGTGCGGGCGGCGCGGCGACTTCGAAGTATCGGAACCTCGCCCTCGACGCCCGCTCTAGTGGAAAACCCACGCTCGAAGCGTTCTGGCGCGATTTCGCCGAATCCATCACCCAAGCCCTCGGCAAGGGCGGATTCGGTGAAAGCGAAACCTTCGCGCGGAAGTCCGATAACATCCACGCTTGGAATTACTTCCGGTTTACTCACCAGAAGGTTCATTACTTCGATCGCCGAATGATCGGGATCGGAAGCTTCAATCTCGACGGACATTCCGCGCATGGTAACCGCGAGACCGAACTCTTCTGTATGGACGACAAGCTCATCCGCCAGGCCGAACAAATGCTGACTCGCGATCTCGCAAACTCGACGCCAATTCGGAAGTAATTCGGTCTACGTACGGGGCGAACTTCCCCATTTAGTCTGGCGGGCGATATGCACCGTTAAGGCTCGAAAAGGAGGTGCTCCCATGAACACCATTCCGTACGCGATTCCCGCCTATTCTAATACGACCCTGGTGATCCTCGCGTTCGTCGTGGCTACCGTTTTTCTCGTGGCGATCATTGCCGTACTCTACTGGGTGAACACCCGCATTCGCCGCGGTATGAAGGCCTCCCGAGACGATTGGAGCGTGGAACAGGATATCGAATCCGGCCACACCCTCCACGCCGAGGGGATTTACGGCACCCGCCATCCTGACGAGGGCGGCCTCCACTTGCGGCAGGAAGACCCCCACCCGACCATGGCGGGCCTTAAAACCGGTTTTAGGCACAACCCCCATCGAGAGACCGAGAACGCGTCTTCCGAGACGCAGCGGGACCAACCCATTCTCTAAATTCATTCGTCTTTTCGAGCCTTTGCGTATTTGGTGATCCAATTTTGACGCGTCGCGTTCAGACTGTTAAAATGAGAACTTAGGGTCATCCAGGGGGTTCGATCGTGATGAATTGTATCCAGTGCCGGCGCGCGCTCGATTTAACGACGAGTGCAAATGGGTTCACCGCGAGTTGTGAAAAATGCGGAATCGAGCACCTCAGTCTCGGTCGACTGATGAAACTTTCCGACCCTCGGCTCACGAGTAAAATCTGGGACCTCGTTCACTCCGAATCTCTACGTTCGGATTGGAAGAGCGCGGGTGACTGTCCTCGGTGCCCGAAGAAACTGATTGGCGTCCCGTTCCAGCACGGCGGGAAAGATCACGCGATTATCGCATGCTCGGACTGCTACATGATTGCGATGAAGGGCCCGACCCTCGCCCTCTTTCGGGAATCGAATACCGAGTTCCAAGCAAAGCGTGTCGCCGATGCCCAGGCGCTCGCTCATGCGAAGTTCCATCAAGACTTCGAGCGCGACGTCGAGTCCGCAAAACGACTTCTGCGGGTTGGTGTCGAGCGCGCGGACTATTTGCTAAACGATACGCCGATGCGGGAAATTCGGGTCACGGTGCTCACGGCAGCCGCCGCGGTGGCGCTGAGCCTTTTCACACTCCTCATGCCGTATACGGCGATGGAGGCCTTCGGTAGCTCCTCTACCTCCGCGCTTCTCTCCGCCTTCACTCACGTGACGTTCTTCCAACTTGCTTGGAATCTCCTTTTCTTCCTACCACTCGCGGCTCCCGCCGAGCGCGATATGGGAAGCGCTCGCTTCGCTCTCACCTTCGGTATCGTCCTCATGCTCGCGAGCACGCTCGGTCGGCTCATTTCGCCGTTCCCGGACGCGCCGATGATCGGTCTGAGCCCGCTCGTCGCGGCGCTGATCGGAAGAAACCTCGTGCTCGGAATACCGTTCCGAGTTCGGAGTTATACTTTCGAAATGCGCACGATCGCGATCGTATTCTTCTTCTCGGAGCTACGGACGATGATCCCGACCTCCGGAGGAATGAAGTGGTTCACCCTAAGTGCATGTTTCGTCGCGGCGGTCCTCTCCTCCGCCGTCACCGAGTGGCAACGTCGGCGCGTCGTCCAGGCGAGCGCCAACCCGGGTAAGAACGTCGTATTACTGAAGCCTAACTTCGGAGTCGCTCGGGCGATTCCATCGAAAACGCCGTCGAAACGCGCGGCCTAATATCCGATCGGAACGAGCCGGAGCCAACCTTCGGCGATTCCTCGCTCGAGGAATATCGAGATGATCCCAGGATCGCCCGCATCCGCCGCGCGCATTGCGAATTCCGGAAAAGTGATCGGATTTTCGACGAGCGGAAGAAAGTCCGCGTACTTCGTGAAGTCCGCACTCTCCGCTTTCCGTACTCCACTCTCACTTCGCCAAAAAATCGTCTCACCGGCCACTCGCCAAGTTTTAGTCCGCGCGAGCGCGAGGCGTTCCGCCGCAAACTCGGCAACCCATCCCGCCTTCTCCGATTTCGGTTCTAACCATTCTTCGAGCCAGGCGGAATAACTCTCCGCCTCGTCGAGAAGCGCGAGGCGTTTCGCTTCTGCACGCGCGGCGATCCACCGCGGCCCCGCAAGGAGCGCATCGACGGATTCGAGAATCGGGAAACTCGCTTCGGCGAGCGTCCAAGAATGAGGATGATTTCGCACGAGAAGATCGCGGGTCACGATTTCCGCATCGATTCCGCCCGGAAAATCCTCGATCGCTTCGAGAAACTCGAAAAGCGCCGGATAGTCCTCTTCGATTGATGCGCGAATACGCTCGAAGTAAGCAAACCGATAAATCTCGAACCGTCCGCTTAGGCCAGCGGGACCTTCGCCCGTTTGGCCGAGCGCGCGGAAGAAGTGATTCTGGTCGTCGGCGAGTCGATTAGCGCGCGGCATGAACCACCTCCGCGCGCGCAGCTCCTTCGATTTTCGAAATTCGAAGGAGCTCGAGCTCGAGTACCGCCCACTCGGGAATGTTTCCATCCCGCTCGATCATCACCGCAGTCGGCCGCTCGCGTACTTCGGTCCAGTAGCGGTAAAGGTCCCAGACTTCTTCGCGAACATCCGAGTCGTGAGTATCGACAAGGAAACCGTCCGCGTGCTCGGAGGGCCCCGCGAGGTGAATTTGGTCGACCGCGCCGAGCGGAAGCGCATTTAAAAATTCGCTCGCATCGCCTCCGAGATTCCTCGCGGTGACGAAAACATTATTTAGATCGAGAAGGAGCCCGCAGCCGGTGCGCGAGACGACCGCTTTAAGAAATTCGGCTTCCCCCATGTGCGAGACGTCCCACTCGATATAGGCGGAAACGTTTTCGACCGTCAACCGCCGGCCGAGCAGATCCTGAACCCGGGAAATCTTTTCACAAACTACCCCAAGCGTCTCCCCAGTGTACGAAAGCGGTAAAAGATCGTGGCTATTCTTCCCGGCGATCCCCGTCCAGCAAAGATGGTCGGAAACGCGAACGGGTTCGATACGGTCGACGAGTTCTTTCCAGGCCTTTAGGTATGCCGGATTCAGCGGCGAGGCCGAGCCGATATTCAGCGAGACACCGTGCAGGGCGACGTCGTAACGAGCGCGAACTTTTTCGAGATTTGCGAGCGACTTACCGCGTAGCCCGTTCGAGAGCGGAAGAAAATTCTCGGTGATGACTTCGACCCACGTGACCGAAGTCGGCGGACTTTCCCCGACGAAGAGTGGAGTGTGGGTCGGTCGAAGACCGACTCCGATGGGAGATCCGGATGGCTTCATGAATTTCCTACCGGGAAATGAAAACCGGAGGAGGTGCTCGGAAATCCGGGCGACTCACTCCTCCGGCTCGACATTCAAACAGACTCGAGAAAATTACTCGGCCTTCGGAGCCGTAGCTTCCGCTGGCTTGGTTTCCGTTTTTTCGGTCGTAGTCGTAGTCGTGGTCTCTTTCTTCATGTCCGTACCGTCGCAGCCGTTCGCGCCGGAGCAGGCGTTTTTGTCGCCCTTCTTATGCTTCTTGCCTTCGTGCTTCTTGCCTTCGTGCTTCATGCCTTTGCATTCGTTCTTCTTACCCTTACATTCGTTCTTTTTTTCCATCTTCGCGCCTTCGGTCGCGCCTGGAGCCACGGCTTCGTCAGCCAAAGCGATACCGGAAACGAGGCCGGCGAGGATAGCGGACGCAATGATGCTTTTCTTTTCGAACATTTGAAGTCTCTCTTTCATTGAGGTTTCGGTTTGGTTACGAGCGTACGCAGATTATTTCCAAATTTCCACAGTTGGTCGATTGGCGCCCGACCGAACTGCCAACGCCATGGGTCAACTCACCGGCAAGGCTTCATCTGGCTGGCCGCGATTCCGAGGGAAAACTTTTTATTCCACGCCTTATGGATGGAGCAGAGTTCGGAATCCGAAAGCGCGCGAGAAAAAGTCGCGGCTTCGAAAACGTAGGTCACTACCCCTTTATCTGGATTTTTCGAGCCGATCGCGATGGCGGCGTATTGGTTGTTATCGGGCCCGTCCCCTTTTTCGAGGGACTGGGACTGGGTCGTACCGCTTTGATCGTTGAGCTGGAATATCCTAAGGTCGGCTTTTTTCCGATCAAATCGAAGCGTGTAGATCGAAGGAACGATTCCCATTCCATCACGCCACGGTGCCGGCACCGAAACCGAAGTGAGACCAACGATTCCTTGGAGCCCGTGAATCGAACCGACAAAGTCCGCACCGATCCAGCCCATGAAGGGACCCTGTTTCGCGCCCGCTTCTCCGCCTTGGTTTTCCATGAGCGGGTTCGCCGCTTTCGAACCGCGGGCGGCGACGAAGAGGGCAGTGAAACTACCGCCACCCTTTGCCGACTTTCCGGTGTTATCCGGACCATTCACCCAACTCTCGGGGTGATTGATATCGAGACCAAGCTTGATTTGGGAAGGGGCCGAGTTCAAGCACGGTGAAACGCCGGACGGGCAAAACGCCACCGCATCGTAGGCGCCATGGTTCGTTTGGACCGAACGCGCATAGGTAGCCGTCGTCCCGCCCTTCGCGCGGACTCCGTCCCCATACTTCACGCCGGAACGGTTTTTCCAAGCCGTCGTCTTCGAACCATCAGTATTTCCAACTTCGAACGCGCTGGATTTTGCGCCCGGAACCTTCTTGAGGTCCTCGGCGACCAGCCAAACCTTCGGCGACTTCACGCCCGCGAGAGTCGGTACCACCGTCGGCTTCGGAGCCGGGGCGCCTTCGCCATCATCCCCTTCTCCAGGCTGAGAAATTTTTCCGATATTTCCGTCGACACCATCGTGCACGTCTTTTGCCGGCTGGTTCGGGGTCGAACTTTTTCCGCCCGTGATCACCGTTTCACCCGGAGCAGTCGGCTTCGATCCGTCCGGACGGGTCACTTCGTTTGTGCCCGAAGTACCGTTCGCGTCACCGGCGGTATTTCCGCCACCCGCAGCTCCGCTTTGGCTCGGAGCCGTGACTTGACCAGGCACTCCAGTCGCCGTGCCGCCCGTTGGAGTGCCCCTTGGGGTGAGCGTACCGTTTGCGCCGGGAGCTCCACCTTCACTTCCCGGTTCGTCTGCAGAATGCGATTCGCCGACTCCGGGAGGCGTGCCCGGTACGGTCTCGCTCTTCTTCTTGTTCACGAAAAAAACGACGCCCAAAACCAGGGCCAAGCCCACGACGATCAGCACGATACGATTCATATGCTTCCGAGTTTAGATCACTCGAAGCGGTTACGCGACTGACGAACCTCTGACGGTCGACTTAGTCGTAAATCGTGACCATCGTCTGGGTGTCATGAATCGCCGTCGTGAGGACGTCGCGATCGACCCAAACGGAACCTGGGTCGCTCCGGCAATCCCAGTCCGAGTGGTAATTCCACTTATTACAGGCGCGGGTGCCCCAGCTGTTGCGGATCTTATATTGGCAGACATTCTTTTTCTTTTCCGGATGGGTCGGATCCTGAATCGTAACTTTACGACGGCCAATAATCATGGAGGCGTGGCGACCGCAAACGTCGTCATTCGTCCATTCCTGTTCTTGATAGGACCGGCCCGCCATAAAGACTTTCGAGCAATACGCGATGCCGATCGGATAGGCGTTTTCAATTCCGCGATTCAGTTCGGAATCGACTGCAAACCGGGCTGCCGTCGGAACGAAGTGCGACTTCGTCCCGTGTCCGCGAATCTGTAAACCGAAGTCCCATGATTTCGAGACGGCGACTCGGAAACGCCCGCGCGCCTTCATTTTTTCGGCGTCATCACACTTAATCACGTTCAGAAGATCGAACAACGCCACCGTATTTACTTCGTTGCCATTCCAGTGCTTCGCTTCCGAAATCAGCGCCTTCGAATTCACCGTGAATTTTTTATCCGCGAGGTACTTCGCGTTCGCGTCTTTCAGCTCTTGGAGTCCTGCGGCCAAGGCTTTATTCCGTTCGATTTCGATTTCCTTCTTCGCGACTTCGATTTTATTCGCGCGTTCGGTTATGGATTTATGAGTGGGAAGAAGCGGAGACAATTCCAGAATCACCTTCTGCACTGGCGAGGGGACGTCGAGGTCTTTCAGCGCGAGATTATATTTAAGAAGGATCGCGTCGCGCTTCCCGTGAAACTCGGCACGGCGCTGGTTGAAGTGATCCATGATCCCCGACGCGTAAGTGTCGACGTTCGTAGTAGCGTATTTTTTGTCGAAAATTTCGTTCAGCAGCTGCTGTGAACACGTTCCTTCTTTCTGAAGGTACGGGAGGAGTTTCTTCACGAATCCGCCGTTAATGTCGGAATCGACCAAAAACTTGTTCAGCGGATCGTTATCCCCGAGAAGGCGGCTAATCGGACTTATTTTTTCGTTTTCATCGATTTTAAAGCGCTGGCCGACTTCGAAACCGGAGCTGAAATTGGCGTAGTCGGAGGCTTCGTTCTCGCCGTGGCGAAAACGCCAGGCGTCGTACATCGCGGCAGAAGTGTGCGCGTAGCAACTTCCGATTTGTTCCTGGTCACGAACCGCCACGTGAACCATGGAACCTTCGACCACGGCTCCGCTCCCCGACTTACCGGTCTTATCGAGTTCGATCGGCGAGCAATCGTCGTCGGCTCGAGCCGAGGTGAGGAGCGCGGAGGCAAGCACCGCGGCGGCGAGGATGGAAATTCTGAGGGTTTGAGACTTCTTAAAAGCTTTCATGGCTCCCGCACTGAAGCAGGGACCGTACCGATTTCCACGATCCCAGCCCCCTCCCGTTTCGAGTTCAGAGCCATTTTCTCGAGGCTCCTGCCCAGAAGATCGACAGGCGTCGACGCGCGCGACAACTTTCGTAACGCAGTCCGATAAGCCTTTCCCCCTTATATTAACGGCTTTTCCGCCCTGTTCTTTCGTGGTTTCGTAGGCGCATGAAAAACGGCGACTCCTTCGAAAAATTTCGCCAGCTCCTGACCGAGACCTACCTCTTTCCGGCGAACTACACGCATAAGTTCATCGGGAAAAATTCGGACATCTTTCAAAACTCCGTCACGGAGTTCGAAGCGAAGTTCGTCGGTTTAAAACGCGTGGGCGAAAAGAAGAGCGCGAACGGGAATCACCTCGCGCTGACGTACGACTTTCTCGCCGGTTCGGCGGAAGATATCATCGAGCTCGCGAAAGCGACTTACCTAATCTCCGACCTCAGCTATATTCTCTAGAGCCTTTTACGCCCGTGTCCGAAACCAGCCGGCGAAACTATAACGGTCGCGCGTCGTCTCTACGACTTCGTGCCGGATCCGGTCGCTCAGGAAAAAAGCCGCGGTGCCGATCTCTGGCGAAACGTCGAGTGGTCCGCCGGGAATTTCGAGGCGAAGCGAGCCGCCATCGGAAGCGCGCCAATCCGGATTGAAAAAGAAAACCATCGAAACGGTTCGCCGTGAATCGGCCGCGAAACGATCGAGGTGCTGACGATAGAAAGTTCCGGGCGGATAAATCGCGTAGTGTCCTTCCCAGTCCCAAAGCCCGAGATAAAGGCCCGCGTTTAGATCTTCGCGAATCGGCGCGAAAACTCCGACGAGTTTTTCCTGGGTGATAGTTAACTCGCCCGGATCGAACCACGCCGTCCCATCCCCACGCGTTTCGGGAGCGAGCTGCTTCGCGTTTCCCTTCCCGACCGCCGCGGGCCGAAATCTATCGTGCTCGCGAAGGGCGTCCATCTCGCGCCGGATTTCCGCCGCGATTTCCGGACGAATCAGTCCTGGAAAAATCGCATATCCCGAGTCTGCGATCGACGCGACGAGGCGCTCTCGAAAAGCGGCTGGAGTAAGCGTGATCAGGGTCTCGAGGGGCTCCAAGTCGGCGACCTTACCCGTCTAGTGCCGCCCATTGCAACCCCCACCCCGAGCGAGTAGGTTACCCGCATGTCCGGTAGACCCGATTACGCCGCTCTTCGTAAGAAATACGCCGCACTTTTAGGCGGGAACGCCGCTCGTGCGCGGACTCCGTGGGAAACCAAACTCTCCTCTTTAATTGCGCTTCTCCGCGAAGAGAACCCTCGGATCAGCTGGGTGGGCGCGTACATCGAACGTCCGGCCGGCTCCGGCATTCTTTGGGCCGATAGTTACCAAGGAAAAGTCGCGTGCATGGAAATTCCGTCTGGCAAAGGCGTTTGCGGAACTGCATTTGCACGCGGCGAAGTCCTTACGGTTCCCGACGTCAATGAATTTCCGGGACACATCGCTTGCGATGCCGCCGCTCGCTCGGAGATCGTGCTCCCCCTTCACCGAGGAGCCGAGCTCGTCGGCGTTCTCGATCTCGACAGCCACGAACTCGCCGCGTTCGATTCGAACGACGCCGCGGGAATTGGAATGCTACTCGCTTTACTGAACGCTTAGTTTTTTCTCGGCGCGGGCTTCGAGCACGAGTCCGAATAAGATAAGCGTCGGAACCCAATCGAAGAAGAGCGTCGTCGTCAGCTCTTCGTTCAGGAGAAAAAGCGGAAAGCTTAGCGTGCGTCGACTCCACCACACCCAAATTACCGTCGAATACCAAAACGCCACGACCGACGTGAGCCAGACAAAAGTCCGCGGAGTGAGTCGGATGCGCTTCAAGTTCGCGATCGCGTTGATTTGGAGGGAGTAACCGAATCGGAATAGGGCGATGCCCGCGATTCCGAACGCCACCCAGTCGGGAACACCGTCGTCGACGACGCGGCGAGAAATCTCGAGGCCGAGGAGGAGAAACCCAATCACGAGGAAGGCGATTTTACGCTGAGCTGGAGACACTCCTCGAGTATAGCCCTGCTGGATTCAGACCGGAAACGCCAAAAATCCGACGCTTACCTCGTCTCGAAGTTTTTCCGATAAGCCATCGTGGCAGTAAAAACCTCACCTCTCGATTCGGTCTTCCAAACCCTCCGCGAAATCGCTCGCGATACGGCTCGCCGTCTCGGAAAAGACGTTCGCCTTCACGTCGCTGGTGAAATCGAGGGCTGGGAAGGCAGCGATCTTTCGCGTCTCCAGGAAGCACTCGTCCAAGTTCTCCAAAACGCAATCGACCACGGCATCGAAGCCTCGGATGCGCGCGAGAAAATCGGAAAATCTCGCACTGGCCAAATCTGGGTCGAATTCTCCGATGGAAATGCGGAATCTATCGTTACCGTTCGAGACGATGGAGCCGGCGTCGACGTCGCCTCCGTTCACCGGAAAGCGGTCGGCCTCGGACTCGTGGCTTCGCCGAGCGCGCTCGCCGTAGATGAAACACTCGCCCTCCTTTTCCAGCCGGGATTTTCGACGAAAAAAACGGTGACCGAAGTCTCCGGACGCGGGATCGGACTCGATATCGTCCAGTCCGTAGCCGACTCGTTTTCCGGAAAAGTCGAAATCGACACCACGCGTGGTAAAGGGACGACCTTGATCCTACGTTTTCCGCGGAAAAACCGCCTGACCGCTGCGTAAAACTCTGCTCCATTCCTGTCAATCGTCTGACTTCGAGATTCCGCACCCGCGCGAAGTTTGGCTTGGAACGGCACGATATTCTTGGAAAAATAACGAATCATGCGCGTTTGGCTGAATCGCCTTCGTTTCGCTTTTTTCATACTCCCTTTCGCGCTCGCGACGACTGCGAGCCTCGCGACCTCCGTGGGAAAGTCCGTCGCGCCTTCGGCGAACTCCTGCCCGAGTTCGGCGAAATTCGTTTCGACGAAACTCGTGGGTGAAAAACTCTTTTGGGTTTTCGAACCGCTCGCCCCATCACCTTCGTCCGCGCCCGGATGTACGAAGCTCGCGCGGACCTACGAAGTCTTCATTCCTTCTGGAAGCTATTCGAAGCTTTCGAATTCGAATGTCTATCCGCTTTCGATCACGGAACCTAAGGCCGGCGCCGAGGTCGACCTCCACGTCGAAGCCATCCAGATGAAGTCCGGCGAAACGCGTTGGCTGCTTTCCGGTGATTCGGCGGCCTTCCGAGTAAAGAACTGATGCGGATCCTTTCGAAAACGATTCGTCTTTTCGCTTTAGCCGTAGCCCTATCGGGCGTGGCTACCGCGAACGCGTTTATCTTTCTGAAGGGCCCGGGTTTCGAGAAGGGCGAACGTCCGGTTGCCGACGGGCCGATTTGGTCGGGGCGGACGGTGACCTTCTATGTAAATACCAATCTCCAAGCGATGGGGGGATCGCTCGCCGTGCCACTTACGAGCGCGGAATTCCTCCAGGCGGCCCAAGAGTCGGTAAACGCGTGGGCAGCGGCTTGCCGCGCGGATCTTCGGGTGACGATTGCGGGATCGACGAGCGGAACCTATAGCGCGAACGACGGGATGAACGTCATCCAGTGGGATAACCGAACGACGGGCGAAGGAAATTACTACGGAACTGCCGCCTCGACTCTTGCGGCCGCGACGACCGTATTACAGGATCGTGAATTCGCAGACTGCGATATCGTGTTAAACGGAAATTCTTCGACGACGATGAAATTTTCACCGGCGGCGGGGGAGGCTGATTTACGCTCGGTTCTCACCCACGAAATCGGGCACTGCCTCGGACTCGATCACCCGATCGAGCCGCCCGACTATACTTCGTCCGATCCGTTTATCACGGGCGCGACGATGGTCCAGACCACGGCGACCGGGCTTGATCCGAGCGATCCCGGTCGGCGTGACATCGCCCAAGACGATCGTGATGGAATCGAATGCCTTTACGAACGCGGAAAACCGTTTCGTACGGGGCTCCACTGCGGAAGCTATTCGGGTACGAACGGTCACGGTGCGATCACCGGAACCGTCGTCGGCGGACCGACGGTGGTCGATACGGGCTGCGGTGGAGACGCCCAGGGACGAAACGCGAATCCTTCGGTCGATTCCGGAGACGGATGCATTACGGCGGCGGTGGCCGGCACCTCAAATCGACCGGGCGGCACGCCGCCGTTTTCTCCGCTGCGCGCGATCGGCGGAACGTGGGGGTTTCTCGCCGTTATAGCCGTGCTCCTCCTCGCTCGGTATTTACGCCGGAGGTGGCTTCTCACCGGCCTTGTCGTTTTGTTCGGCTCGCTCCCCGTCCCTTCGGCACGAGCGGTCGATGTCGAACTCACCTACGGCACGCGAAAGGTTTCGCCTTCGACTTGGAACTCGTTTGCCGGAATGGATCCGGGCGCCACCGCCTGGGACCGCGCTCCGACCGAAACGAAGCAGGGTTCGCTCTCGGAAATTCGCGCGACGGCCTTTAGCGAATTCACCGAATGGGGAAAGTGGGGTGGATCGCTCTCGGTCGTGCTACCGACGAAACTCGAAACGAACGCGAAAGCGACGGGCGCTTCGGAGCAATCGAAGTCCACGACTCTCTCCGGGTTCCGCCTCGGGCCGGATTTTCGGTGGTATCCCACTGGCGCGAGTCACCCCGTGAAATGGTTCGTCGGTGGGCGCGTCGGCATCGGACTCTTTTACGGAACTCAGTCCTTCTCGAGCGCTTCGGCGGGGAGCGTTTCGTACCGAGCATGGTCGACCGAATTCGCGGCGACGACCGGTGCCGAAATCCCGCTCGGAGGAGCTACCCTCGTCGTCGAAGGTGGTTACTCTCGTTATCGATCGTCCTATTTTTCGGCGACCGGAAATAACGGTACGGCCTATTCGGATTTTCCGTCGGGCACTCGCCTCTCGACGAATACCGGTGGAAGTATCGAAGATGTGCGGTTCGATGGGTCCGGGCTTTTCGCTACGCTAGGACTCCAAATGACCTTTGGTTCGAGCGGGGAATCCTCTCGTAGCGAGGCGCCAATTCCGACCGCGATTCCAGCGCCGATCGAAGCTCCGCGCGCCGATCCGGTTCCACTGTCTCCAGAAATGCCGGTCGTACCGGCCGAGCCGTACCGCGGGGCCGATCCGGTACCGACCCCATAGCGACGCGCCGCACTTCGGGTGTCTTAGCTAATCCGCTTCAGCTTAAGATGCGGCTGACAAGGATCGAAGTCGTCGGCAAGGTGGAGATCGGTTTCCCGCTCCTTATACCTTTCGTGCATGTGAAGGTCGAACCGGTCGAAGATCGTCGGATCGATTTTCTTCGCACGCGAACGTTTCATGAGCGCGAGCGCTTCTTCGACCGAAAGGGCTTCGGCGTAGGAGCGTTTCGTCGTGATCGCGTCGAAGAAGTCGGCGATCGAGGTGACTCTCGCCAGCATCTGAATTTCTTCGCCCTTCAAGCGATTCGGATAGCCGGTACCATCGTAGTTCTCATGGTGCTGATAAACGACGTCGCGGATCAAATTCACATCTGCGCCCTTCGGGCCGATCACTCCGCGTAGGGTGAGAAATTCTTTTCCATAGGTCGGATGGCGCTGGATTTCGAGGAACTCTTCGTCGGTCAGCCGACCAACCTTATTCAGAATCTTGGTCGGAATTTTTATCTTTCCGATGTCGTGGAGGAACCCACCCATTCCAGCATTGATGATTTTGTCGTCCGAAGTATCCGGATTCAACAGCTTGTAGATCAAGATGCAATACATCGAGACGTTGATCGAGTGATCGTAGGTGTAAAAGTCGTGAAAGCTGAGGTTTCCGATGAGCTCGTGAAGCTGATTGAGTTCGTAGCTCTTCAGAAGTTCGACGAACCCTTCGACCGTCTGGCGACAGCCGTCGAGCGTTTGGTTGATAATGTCGACCGAGATTTCTTCCGTCTTCACGTTGAAAATCGACTCGAGGTGGTTCAGCGCCGAGGTCTTTAGGATATTCACCTTCTCCGCTTCACTCTTTCCGAAGTACTGGCAAATCGCGCGCAAGTAAGCGCCGCGCTCAAGTTCGGAAATATAGACCTGCTGGTACTTCAGCTTCATCGCCGCGAAGTCCATTTTCGTCAGCGTGTCTCCGATGGGGAACACCTTTACGAAGTGATCACGTCCTTCGACTGCGGAAGAATTGATGAAGAGGTTGTAAGGAATTGGATGCTCGGTCACGAGCAGTTCCGGATCAGGGACGAAGAAAACACCAGTGGCCATCTTGATAGATTAGATGGGCCAGCGCCCGGCGTCTAAAGATGGAATTTTGACTGTCTAGAACAGCTTGCGGTCTTGCGGAGCATCCCCGCGAACTCCCCGCATGTAATGCCCGATCAGGAGGTCGTAGAGCCAATCCGGAATCATCCGCATCAAGCTGATGACGAACTTATACTGCCAAGGCGCCACGATCACGCGCTTCCCCTGCAGGACTCCTCTCGCGAAAATCCGACCAGCCTGGTCGGCATTCATAAGGAACGGCATCGCGCCCCGGTTCTTTTTCGTAAGCTCGGTTCGGATGTAACCGGGAACGATCGTGAGCACACGAACTCCATAGCTCGCGATGTCTACTCGAAGGCTCTCGAGGTAAGTCGTCAGCGCCGCCTTACTCGTCGAATACGCTCCCGAATCCGGAAGGCCGCGGTTACCCGCGACACTCGAAACACCGGCGATCGTCCCCGACTTGCGCGCGACCATTCGAGGCTTCATCCATTCCGCAGCATTCACGGCCGCCATGAGATTCACATCGAGGCATTTTTTCATGTCGTCGAACATGTCCCGGAACGGATCGGTACGGCTGGAGATCCCCGCGTTCAAAATCAGGTGGGTAATTCCGCCGAAGCTTTTTTCGAAACGCTCGAGCGCCGCCCGTTGGGCCGCGAAATCGGTCACGTCGACCACTTCGATCAGCACTTCGGGCGAACCGAGTGTCCTCAGCTCTTTCGCGAGCGATTCGAGGAGTTCTTTTCGGCGCGCCACCAATCCGAGTCGGGCGCCTTGCTTTGCGAACTCGATCGCCATCGTTTTACCGATGCCATCGCTCGCCCCAGTAATCACGATCGTGGAAGCTTTCATTTCACTGATATTGAGCTAGGTCGCGTAGGAAGAAGAGAGGAATCTTCGCGTCGAACGCCGTTCCGTCGTCACGGACCATCCGATAAGTGCCGCGCATGCTTCCAGTCGGGGTCGGGAGTGGGCAGTAACTCGAGTAGGTGAACGATCCGCCCGGAATCAGATGGGGCTGCTCGCCGACGATCCCCTCCCCTTCGACTTCCCGCTCGACTCCATCGCCATCTCGGATCACCCAGTGGCGTGCGGCCACCTTTGCCGGCTGGCGGCCTTCGTTTGTAATCGTCACTTCGTACGCGAAGACAAAAAGGTGGTTTGTCGGATCCGAATGTTCTCGGAGGTAAGACGGATTCACTTCGATGAGAATGCCGTCCGTCGTTTCGCGGTACATCTATTCATTTCTATCTGAGGCGTGATAGCTTCGGAAGAGTGATTTGCGCATGAATTTACTATTACTACGCGGCTTAGCGCGAGATCAGCGAGCATGGGGAGATTTCCCGAGCCGTTTCCAGGCTCACGCGCCGCGCATGAACCTTCATTTTCTCGATTTGCCGGGAGTCGGCACTGAAAACGGGCGGCCGAGCCCAAGCTCCGTAACGGCGATTCGCATCGAAATCGCCCAGCGATTTCAAACTGAGATCGCACGCGGAAAATTCCCGAAAGGGCCTTGGTCGCTGCTTGCGATGAGCCTTGGCGGAATGATCGCGCTGGACTGGGCGTCCGCCGAACCCGACTTGTTCGAGAAAATGATTCTGCTGAATACCTCGACCGCGGACATCGCTTCGCCGATCGAACGCTTTCGCTTGGGTAATCTTCCGACGACGCTTTATTCGATACTGACGAGTAACCCCGAATCCTCTGAGCGCCTGGTCTTACGCACCGTCTCGACTCGCTTCGCGAAACGCTCCGACGCGAACGACCCGAAGCTGATGGCGATCTACGAAAATAACGTGAAGTGGCGCCGCGAACGTCCGATTTCGCGAACGACGATCCTTCGCCAACTTTACTCGGCGGCGACTTATCATCTTCCCGATGGACGGCCGAAACCGAAAACAATTCTCATTTCAAGCCAAGGCGATCGCCTCGTCAGCCCGAAATGTTCCACTCGGCTTGCGGAGCACCTCGGGGTTCGCTGCCTCACGCATCCATGGGCGGGCCACGACATTTCGATCGACGATCCGGAATGGTTAGCACGGAACATTTCCGATTGGATGGCAGGAGCCCTGGTATGAAGCCTGCGGATTACGTCTCGGGCTCACCCCATGGTCCGAAAGCCCATCGCCACGATTTCGTAGACCTTTCGACGCTCCCGTTCGGCCTCGATATCCGCTATGCGCGCGAAGACAATTTCCTCGGCCGTCCGGTCTACCCTTCCGAGCACGCATTCCTTCAGCATCCCGTAGCATCGGCGATGCTTCGCGCGCACCAGCGGCTCGAAGAATCCGGTTTCGGAATTCTTGTTTTCGATGGCTATCGGCCGTGGTCGGTGACGAAACTTTTTTACGACGAGGCGACCGAACACCAGAAAAATTTTCTCGCACACCCCGAGCGCGGGTCCATCCATAATCGTGGATGCGCGGTCGACTGCACGCTATTCCGGATCAAGGACGGTCGCGAAATCCGTATGACGTCCGAATTCGACGAAATGGGTGAAAGTTCATATTCCGAGTTCGCGGGTGGTACCGCCGAAGAGCGCCGACACCGCGACATCTTGATCGGGGCCATGCACGCCGAGGGCTTTAAAGTGCTCAAGAACGAATGGTGGCACTTCAACCACTCGTCCGCGGGAATGTACCCGATCTACGACTGGCCCTTCGAAGAGCTGGTGAAGGCCCTTCTTTAGACCGGCTCAATAATTACTCAGCGGGACCGTGAACACGGCGCTGCACGTGCCCCGTTCGAGATGACAGAAGTGTTCGAGGCAGTCGTCGTCTTTCACGCAAGGCTGTTGGTAGCCGCGTTTGCCGAGGCAGGCCTCGACGGGGAACACTTTGAACTCAAGTCCTTCGAGCGCAGCGCTCCCGGGTACGCGCGCGAGTTGGCGTTTGCGCATTTTCGTTTCGCAGCTCTGGGCAATCTTAGAAACCCGTTCGGGAAAATTCGCCTGGATCTCACGAAGCGAAGTCGCGCCGTAAAAATAGGCGTCGAGGATCGATTCCGAGCTAGAGACGCCTCGGCAAACGAGCTTCCCGAAGACGACATGGCCGGCACGGCACGCAGACTTATCTTCGGCCCGGAGACTTTGTCCGGCCATGAGAATCGCGAGAATGAGAGTAAGCAGTAGCCATCTATTCATTTTTAAGCCTAGGACATCGCGCTTCCAATTCTAGAAAACGGAGCGGTCCTCTATTCGTCTTCGGGCTTTTAAAGCTTTCGCTTGATGAACTTCAGAATCGTCTAAAAATTAGACAGCTAAAATACCCTTACTTGCCGGCTTTGCTTCCGGAGATTTGCACCGTGAATTCCGGAGTGATCGGATTAACATTCGTGAAGTAGATATGCTTCGGCGTAACGATCGAACCCTTGATCTTCGGAAGATCGAGCGAGAACTGAAGCGCTCCGCCCGAGTTGGCGACGTCGGAGGTAATGACCAAATGTTGGTTCACTGGCTTCCACGTTCCATTACCGATGCGGTAGTAGAGAAAGCCGTCCATCGAGGTTTGAGTCGGATCGATCGAGATCGGCTTGCCGTATTGGCGCTGAGCGTAGTTCGCTTGGACGGCGTACTGGTCGCCGGTGTTGATCTTGATCCCCGTATCGAGTGGAGCCGACTTCGAATTCGTGGACGAAACCGTTACGTTCTTCGAAGGAGCGCTCGTGAACTTGAGCGCGGCGGGTGCTTGTGGTTTATCGATCAGCACGCCGTTCAAGGTCATCGTGCTGACGGAGTTCTTCACGCCGACTTGTTTAACGTTATTCTGGCGATTACCCGAATTGCTGATCTTCTTCAGTTTATAATTCGCCTTCAACTTCGCCTTCGGAAGGAGATCCGTGCTAAAGCTAGGGGAACCGTCGTCGCTCATTCCGTATCCAGTCTGATCGTCGTCGGCAATCGTCGTCGTTGCCGGCGTGACTACGGTGAAGCAGCTGGTAAGAACCTGCGAGAGCGTCGGGCCGAGTTCGGCCGGATCGCCCTTAGAACGAATGTCGACGCCATTGTTCGCGCTTTGGTTAGCGTCGAGAAATGCGGCCTGAATCTTCGTGCCCGCATAGACGCCCTTAGCGGCGCCACTAGCCGAAGCGTTCGTACCGCTTTCTAGCGAACGTTGCATATCTTCGCAGCTCGCATGAATTTCGTAATACTTTTCCTTTTCGACCCCGGCGTAGGAGATCGTGAACGAAACGTTCACTCCGGTGTCTTCGTAATCTTGATTGAAGTATTCGGCTTGAGTCTGATCAAGCTGGAACCGGACGGTGCGCGAAACACCGAGGTATTCGTAGTTCGTGCTCGTCGCGGTCGCGTCGCCACCGACGCTGGTTACTTTTAAAACGGTGCCGTCCGCCGCCTTATATTCAGGAAGCGAAACACCGATGTTCATCGCGGTGATCGGACGAAGCTGAGATTCCTTATCGATGCCCGGAATATTCCGACTCACGAATGTAATAAATTCTTTAGGAAAGTAGGGAACAAGGCGCGGTGAATATTCCGTATTCCCGTTTTCGAGAGTCCGCGGACGAAGATCGGTCGTGACCGCCGTAGTGCCGTCGGCGAGAGTCTTCTTACTCGATTGGAAGCGAAGCTTCGGGGCGTACCAAAATAGAGAATGGTCGAGCTCGTCCTTATAGACCGTGATCCCGTAGTCTTCGCTAGACCATTCGACATCGTCCGACGGCACCGCGAAGGCGGAGGTGGTCGATCCGAGCGTCATCGCGCAGGTCAGAGTAAGAATCAGATTCGAAAGCTTCTTTTGGGACAGCATGGGGGGGGGTTCCTCGGTCGGGGTAAATTCGGAGCTGGTACTTTATAATGCACTGCGTAAGAGCAGTCAAGCCTATCTCTTCTATTTTAATAAATGCGAATGATTTCGTGTGGTTAAATCAATAAAAAAGGGCCAGTCCTCTTTTGAGGACTGGCCCTTTCCTGATTTTAAGTCGGTAGAACGGTGCCTTAGTTCGAAACGTTGATCCGGCGTCCGGAGACTTGGATCACGTACTGAGGATCGATCTTGTCGATGGTGAACACCGGTCCGACGAGTACGTTCCCCTTGCGGAGCTTAGGATCGATCTTGTTAAAGATCGCCGAACGGTCAATGTAGAACTGAAGTTCGCCGCCACCGCGAGTGACGTCAGACGTGATGATCGCGCGGCGATTCACCTTCGTCCAATCGCCCGTACCGAGGCGGTAGTAGAGATCGCCATCGGTCGAACCCCAGGTCGTATCCCAAGAATATTGCTTATTCTTCCAGGATGAGAAGCCCGAAGCCGCGTTGAACACGAATTCGGCATTGATCGTATACTGCTCGCCGTCGTTGATCTTGATGCCGGTCATGAGCGGAGTCGCGGCCGAGTTCTTAGCGGTCGCCGTGAACTTTCGTTCGGCGATCGATTGGACGGTAACCTTATCGACCACCTTCGCTTGCGCGGAGAACGTGTCGACAACCGTATAAACCGCGGTCGTGTCCTTCAGTTCGACTTGCTTAACCACGGCTTGATTATCCTTGGTGAGCGCAGTTTTCTTGAAAGTGAATCCGGCCTTCAACGTCGCCGAAGGAAGGAGACCTGGAAGGTCGCCGCTGGACGAGCCGTCGGTCGTGCCCCCACGCGTAGGAATTTGGGGATCGGTGGGATTGGTATCAATCGGATCGCCGGCAAGCTGAGCCGTGAATTTCACGGGGCGACTCAGATCGAGCTTGTCGTGCATCGACTTTAGAAGGTTCGCTTCTTGGGTAAGCGCCGACATCGCCGAGTTGCTCCGATTCGTCATACCGGTCGAAACGAATTGCTTCCGTGGATTAAACCCATCGTCGATCACGTCGCCGCGGCCTGGTAGCGTACCATCATCGGGCGTCGTCCGGCGAGTCGGATAAGTGTCGTCCGGATAGTAGCTCGTGTTACCGCTGCCGTCGACGGGATCGAAGCAGAGGTTCATCACCCGGCGAAGCATTTCCTGCATTCCGGTGATGTCGCCCTTCGAGGTGATATCCACACCGTTCGTGCTGTTTTGGACCGTGTTCAAGAACGCGAGTTCAAGATCCGCTCCGACATAAACCGGCATAGGCCCGACTTTCGAGCCGACGCCTACGCTCGGCTTGATATTCGTGCTGAGTTCGCGGTCCATCTCTTTACAGCTGATGTTAATGTTCAAGAACTTATCGGTCATCATCCCGTCGTACGAAATGGTGAACTCGACCGGAATCCCGGAGGCATCCTTGTAAAGAATGTCGAACGTTTTTGCTTCGGCGGCGTCGAGTTGGAAGCGGACGAGACGAGGAACGTCGAGGTATTGATAGTTCGTCACCGTCGGCGACGCGAACTTATAATCGAAATCCGGAAGCGCCATCGCGATATTCTTCGCGACGACCGGCTTCAGCTGGGAGTCTTGCCGAATATTCGAAATATTCTGCGCGACTTCTTCGCGAAGGTCTTTCGAGAAATAAGGGATAATCCGCGTGATGTATTCGACCTTGCCGTTCGCAAGCGTCGTCGGACGAAGAAGCGTCTTACCGCCGCTCGTCTCGAAACGAATTTTCGGAATGAACCAATAAATGTTCGCGTCGACAGCATCTTTGAAGACCGTGATCTTCTGATCGATGCTGCTCCAGGCTTCTACGTCTGAGGGCACAGCGTGGGCGGTGGAAAGGCTCATGACTTGAGCAAGGACCGCGGCGCCGGCGATAACTTCCAAACGAGTGAAGAATTTTGACATTGGACGGGCCCCCCCTTTGAGGCCTGCTCCATGTACCAATGCGTTATATTTTAGACAAGCCCCCCTTTCGCTTTTATTAAAGCTAACGGTTTAAACTAGTTACGCCACTACTCGACGCACCACCCCCACTTACACTTCTCTTACACCTCCGAAATCACCGAACGTTTATCCTTATATGAAAGGGAGAATCGTATGCGCCCATCCATCGTAAAGCCGCTGCGGATCATTTGGGGAGTGGGAGAACCGCTTCTCGCATTTATGGTCCTAGGATTCGGGGTCCAGATGGCCTTCGGCGCACAGGGGCTTTTCGGTTCGTTTCTCGCGACCGGTGCGTGGTGGAAGATCTCTCTCTACCTCATCCTAATGACCCACCTCACGATTACGGCAATGAGCCTTTGCTTCCATCGCCAATACACGCACCAGGGGGTCACCTTCCCACGAGGCTTGAACTACCTCATGCAGTCCTGGCTTTCGTTGACGACCGGCATGTCTAAGCGCGACTGGGTTTCCGTCCACATTTATCACCACGCTCATTCCGACCAAGAAAACGATCCGCATAGTCCGAAACACAAAGGTCTCGCCCGCATCTTCTTCTTCGGCGTCTACGATTACGTCCTCGCGAAAGACAGGCCGGAAGTCGTAAAACTTCGAAAGAAGATTCCCGAAGACGGTTACGAATCTTTCCTGAAAAAGAATCCCGTCATCGGTCCGATCTTCATGGCATCGGCGCTTACGATCGCATTTGGTCCCGTAATGGGCGGGCTACTCGCCGTTTTAACTTTTCTCATTTCCCCTTTCTTCGCGGTGGGCGGCGTGAACGCAATCGCGCATGCGTACGGTTACCGAAACTACGAGACGACCGACGAAAGCCGAAACATCGGCTTCCTCTTCCCTTTAAATTGGATGATCTGCGGGGAGCTCGATCACAACAATCACCATGCGCATCCGCGGTCGTGTTCGTTCCGTCACCGCTGGTACGAAGTCGACATCGGATACCTCTATATCAAGATGCTTTCGGCGGTCGGACTCGCAAAGATTAAGACCGCTCACTCCCTGAAGAAGAAGTCGACGGTCCACAATCTCCGCAGTGATTCGCAAGCTCCGAGCCCTCCGGCTCCACCTGAATCGTTGTATGCGTAATTGAAAAGTGTTCTTCGAGAACGTGCGCCGCTTCGTGTAGAAGCTCGCCCATGTCCCGAGACCTTTCGCCGACCAGGTGCACACTGAGCGCGACACTCCCGCTTGAAAGCGTCCACACGTGAAGATCGTGGATGCCGCTTACTCCCTCGAGATGCTCGAGCGCATGTTCGATTTCTTCGAGCCGCAAATGGGCCGGTGAACGTTCAAGCAGAATCCCGACCGCCTCTTTCACGAGGCTCCAAGAGCTCCAGAGCATGAGCATCGCGAGAGCGACGGTGATGATCGGGTCCGCGAGCCTCCAGCCCGTCAAGGCAATGACACCGCCGGCGAGCATCGCGCCCACCGAACCGATCGAATCGCTGATCATATGAACGTAAGCGGCCCTCACATTCAGGTCACTTTTCGAAGAGCGATGTAGAAAATACATGGAGGCAAGGTTCGACGCGAGTCCGACCGTCGCAATCCAAAAAACCATTCCACCCTTCACCTCGGGGGGCGCGCTGAAACGATCGATCGATTCGAAAATCAGAAACCCCGAGATGAGCCACACGAGAAGGCCGTTCAAGAGCGCGCCAAGAATCTCAACTCGTTGATATCCGTAGGTATAACCCTTCGGCGCTTGGCGCTTCGAAACCCACACGACGAAAAGACTCAAAATCAAGGCTCCGCTATCCATCAACATATGGATGCCGTCAGAAATGAGCGCGAGCGAATTCGCCAGATAACCGCCGACGAGTTCGACCCCCATAAACGCTAACGTCACGAAAAGGGCGCGTTTTAAAGCCGCAGACGAAGCGTCGGTCGAGTGACCGCTATCCTCTCCTTGATGATCGTGATGTGAATGTCCGAACCCCATGGCCCTATCGTATGCGTAAAACCGCGAAATTTCCCGACGATCACGCTATTTTAAAAATAAATCGTAAAAGTCGACGGTGACACAGTTGCCGGTTCTTTCGGGAATCCGATACACTCGTTAGAGGACTGGGGCTCATCGACTGAATGGCAAAGCAGTACAGCTTAAAAAAAGAAGACAAGACGACGCCTGACGCGAAGCCCTCGATCAAGTCATCGACGCGCGCTAAGCCCAACGGCGCCAGCTCCGGAACTTCGCCAGATCGCCGCGCCTCCGACCGTGGTCACGCTGGGCAGCTCCTTTGGAGCTTCGCCGTCGCCATCTGCCTCATCCTCGCGGCTCTTCTCCAATGGACCGCGCCGAAAAACGCGCTCATGGACCAAGATCGTGCCCCGGCACAGATCCGCTTCGAAACCGTAAATACGGGATTGAACGGGTCGTAATCTCTGGTAAATCGGGGTGCATGGCTCCCGCACCCTCGTATTGGCTCCTGAAGACCGAACCCGGAACTTACAGCTTCGCTCGCCTTTTAAAAGAGAAGCGAGCGAACTGGAACGACGTACGAAATTTTCAAGCGCGGAACTACTTGAGGGAGATCAAGAAGGGCGATCGCACCGTGATCTACCACTCGGGCGATGACAAAGCAGTCGTCGGTGTCGCCGAATGCATTCGTGAAGGTTATCCCGACATCGAAAAAGAAGACGGCAAGGAATGGGTACAGATCGACATCGCACCGGTGCGTGAACTCGCCCATCGCGTTCCGCTCTCGATGATTAAGGCGACTCCTTCCCTCAAGGACATGCCCCTCATCCGTCACACTCGTCTTTCGGTCATGCCGATCACGAAGGCCCATTTCGAAACGCTTTTAAAACTCTCCGAAAAAGAGCCCAAAAAATGACCCCTTTTCTCCAACCCATTCCCGCGAATATCCGCGACCTTCCGGATTGGACGCCCGACTGGGGCCCCTTCGCGGTGCTCCCGCGGGCCGAGCGCGCGAAAGGACCGCGGGCAATCGTCTCGAAAGAAGGGATTGGGGACCGACTTCGCGCGGCCGCCTTCGCCGAGATCCAAGCCTACTACGCGTTTCTCTGGGCTTCGGAACGTTTCGAAGATGCGCCCGAATTGCTTCGCCAGAATTGGCGGGGCCTTGCTTTCGCAGAGGAGCGCCACCTCGGTTGGCTACTCGCTCGGATGGCGGAACTCGATATGGACGTGCGGGAGCGCGGGGTTTCCGATTGGCTCTGGTACTCCCTCATCCAATGTAAGAACGCGCGCGAGTTCGCGGTTTACATTGCCAATTCCGAGGAACGGGGGCGCATCGCCGGCGTTCGCTTCTGCGAAGCAATGATGCCGGTCGATCCGGTCAGCGCGACCATTTTCGGCAAGATCGCTGAAGAAGAGGTTGAGCACATCCGGCTCGCGGCCAAGTTCTTTCCGGACACACCCCCATTATCGATTTAGGGTTAACTCCGTAAAGCGGGATTCTGGGAATGTCGATACGTCGTCATACCCGAGGAACCGTTTATGAAAAAGATCATCGCCCTTCTGATTTCGTTTTCCATCGTCAGCGCAGGCCTTCTGTCGTTCAATGCGGAAGCAAAACAGAAAAAAGGTCGCCACCTCGCGAAGAGTGGCCACTCCAAGACGGTTCACCCGAAAAAGAAGCGCAAGCACCACAAATAAATTCGCTCCGTTAAATTCGCTCCGTTAAATTCGCTCCGTGCAGGACTGCTAACGCCCGGAACTTCCGAAACCTTTCGTGCCTCGATGAGTTTCGTCGAGGTCCGTCGCTTCCACGACGGCCGGGGAAAGGCACGGTAAAATCAAGAGCTGCGCGATTCGTTCGCCGCGCTCGAAACGAACTTCTTCCGTCGTGATGTTCCGAAACACGATGTGGATCTCTCCGCGGTAGCCGGCGTCGATCACGCCACCCGACGTCTTCACTCCCTTTTTCGCCATCGAAGAACGATCGGCGACGAGGCCCACCGTTTTCTCCGGTAATGCGATCGCAATTCCCGTCCGGGCGAGGAGCCCTCCACCGGGCAGGATCACCCCATTTTCGAAGGCGTAGAGGTCCAGGCCCGCGTCGTCTGCGTGCGCGCGGGTCGGTAGGATAGCTTCGGGGGTCATCTTTTTTACGAAGAGCTGCTCGGCGTTCGATTTCATGGATTTCTCCTGTTACGCTTTTACCGGGATATGTCCTCATGAGCCAAACGATTTACCGACCTAAAGCGATTCTCTTCGATCACGACGGCGTACTGGTCACCAGTGAGCAGCTGCACTTTCTTGCGTGGCAGCAACTTCAGAAGGACATGGGTTTGCCATGGAGCGAAATTCGCTTCGACGGGATGGTTGGACGTCCGGCGCCGGTGATTTTGACCGCGCTTCTCGACCAATTCAAACCGGGATGGAAGGCGGCGGACTACGACGTCGATGCGCTCGCATTGAAAAAAAACGATTACTACCTCGAATATGCGGCAACGCAGCTCGGGCTCTATCCCGGCGTACGGGAAGGCCTCGAGTGGACGAAGGCCGAAGGAATTCTCTGCGGCGTCGTCTCGAATGCGAAGCGCCGGGAGTTGAAACATTCGATTTCGATGCTCAGACTCGAACCGTATTTCAAAGTTATCCTCTCGCGCGACGACGTGATTCGCCCGAAGCCCGATCCCGGCCCGTTTGAGTTCGCCGCGCTCTCGCTCGGAGTGGCCCCGGAAGACTGTATCGCGATTGACGACTCACCGACGGGGCTTGAGGGGGCTCTCCTCGCCGGATGCGTGACCGCAAGTGTGACCACGAATTATCCTCGGAGTGCGCTCGAGACCCCGATTCCAGGAAGAAGTGACCTTCGTTCCGTTTGGGTTGGCGATACGATGGAGGCTTTCTTTGAGTGGTTGGCGAAGCTTCCCCGGGCTTGAGAAGTCAAAGCGAACAGGAATGGGTCGGAAGACCTTAGATTCAAGCCCGCCTGTTTGCGTTAACCGTATCGGTGTCCGTTTGAGTACCGTACGGTTCCCGGGAACCGTGATTGGAGTGATAAAAGTCGGACGTATTCTCTAGAAACGGCGCCGAATACTCGAATCTGGAGGCGAAGAAGTCCGTGGAGATGCGCCTCAACCCCCACCACCAGAGGCGTTGCGTCATACAGTCTCCTCTGCTATGAACCCCGGACATGAAACCGGCCTCCTCTATCCGTATCGATAATTCCACCGTCTACCGCGAAGCCTGCCGGAAGTTCCTTCCGAACTCACCCGAAGAAGTGCGCGACCGCGGCTGGTCGGAGATCGACGTTCTCCTCGTCAACGGCGACGCCTATGTCGACCATCCGACGTTCGGAACTTCTCTCCTCGGTCGCTGGCTCGAACGCCGCGGACTCCGGGTCGCGATTCTTTCCCAGCCGAAATGGGATACGCCCGCCGACTTTAAAAAGTACGGCCGGCCTCGCCTCTTCGTCGGCGTGTCCTCGGGCACCGTCGACTCGATGATCAATAACTACACCGCGAATAAAAAGCCACGCTCGGACGATCAGTATTCGGAGGGCGGTATCGGCGGCAGGCGTCCCGACTACGCGTCTTCGGTCTACGCGGACCTCGCGAAGAAAGCATGGCCAGAAACTCCGGTCATCGTCGGTGGCGTCGAAGCCTCGCTTCGTCGGCTTGCGCATTACGACTATTGGCAGAACCGCGTTCGGCCTTCGATCCTTTCCGATATCCAAGCCGAACTCGTCGTCTTCGGCATGGGCGAACGCACCGTCGACGCCCTCGTCGAGCAGTTCGTCGCCGCGGCCGAAGCCGTGAAGGGTCCGCTCTCACTTTCCCAGCCAGAGACCGAAGCCGCGCTCGCCTATATGCGTACCCAGCGTGGAATCGCGTACCGCACGACGAAAGACATCGCGCGGACGATCGAACCGCGCCTTACCATCCCGTCGTTCGACGAAGTCCTTCACGACAAGAAAAAATTCGCGAAGATGGCCTACGCGATCGAATACGAAGCATCTCCATATAACGGAAAACGCCTCGTGCAGTTCCACGGCAGTAACGCCGTCGTCGTAAATCCACCGGCCCTCCCTCTTTCCCAGGCCGAAATGGATTCGATCTACGAGCTCCCGTTCGCGAAGGACCAGCACCCGGTGTACAAGGCGCGGGTTCCCGCCGCCGACATGATTCGTTTCTCCGTGGCGTCGACGCGCGGCTGCTACGGCGGTTGCTCGTTCTGCGCGATCACCCTCCACCAAGGTCGGATCGTCCAGTCCCGCTCGGAAGATTCGATTCTGAAGGAGCTCGGCGATATGCCTAAAGTCGCCGGTTTTAAAGGAATCGTCTCCGATATCGGCGGGCCGACCGCGAACATGTATCAGACGTCGTGCAAATCGACGGAAATCCAGTCGATGTGCCGTAAGCTCTCCTGCGTACACCCGAAAGTTTGTCCGCAGCTTCAGCACGACCATACACCCCAGGTGAAGCTCCTTCGGAAGGCCCGGGAAATTCCCGGTATTAAAAAGATCCACATCGCCTCCGGCCTTCGCTACGATCTCGCGCTTTCGGATAAGAAAGCCGGACACGAGTACATGAAGGAACTCATCACCCATCACGTCGGCGGCCACCTGAAAGTCGCTCCCGAACACATGGACGATGACGTTCTCCACCTGATGAAGAAGCCAGGTCTTCGGAATTTCGACGAGTTCGTTTCCTATTTCGATCAAGTTTCGAAAGATGCCGGCAAGGAACAATACCTCGTTCCGTACTTCATCTCGGGATTTCCGGGTACGACCCACGAAGCGATGGAAAAGGTACACGGGTATCTCCGCGAAAAAGGGTGGAACCTCCAGCAGGTCCAAGCCTTCATCCCGACACCGATGACGCTTGCGACGGCGATGTACTGGACCGGCATCGATCCGATGTCGAAGACGGAACTTTTCGTCGCGAAGGACCGGAAAGATCGAAAAATCCAGGCCGCTCTGCTCCAGCCGAAGAAGAAGGAAAACGTCGGCATCGTTCGTCGCTACCTCCGTTCGAAGGAAGAAGCCTTACTACCAATGACCTCTCCGAACGGTGCGAAACTCCGGCATCCGAACGACGTTCGTAGCGGATTCGTAAAGAAACCGTCAGCGGCTCCGCTCACCC
>JBBQMV010000004.1:0-26909 GCA_038329315.1 Bdellovibrionia bacterium
CGGTATTCGACGGTGGCTAAACAGCCGGCGAACTCTCGCTCTATCGGCGATGCCGAGGGCCGCTCCCTCTCCGAACTCCCGAACGTCCAGCCATTCTTCATGAACTTTCCTTACGGGATAGGCCTCGTTCACAACGGGAACCTCACGAATTTCAAGACCCTCTCCTCGGACCTCCAGTCCCAAGCCCGCCGACATCCCCTCACCCGTTCCGACAGCGAAACGATTCTGAATCTCTTCGCCGAATCGCTCGGTGAGCAAACGCGCAACGAGCCGCTCACTTTCCGCCACCTCTGCGAAGCCGTCGCGACCGTCCACCGCCGCGCCGTCGGCTCCTACTCGGTCGTCGTGATGATCGCCGGTTACGGGCTAGTCGCCTTCCGCGATCCGCACGGATTTCGTCCGCTCGTGATGGGCCGGAAAAAAGAAAAAGACGGAAAGACCTCGACCCTCTTCGCGTCGGAATCCACCGTCGCTCAGTTCCTCGATTACTCCGAAATCCAAGACGTCCGCCCGGGTGAGCTCATCGCCGCGACCGTCGAAGGCGAAATCTTCCGCGCGATTCCGACGCTGCCGGTCGCTTCCTTCGGTAGCGAGGCTCCCGATCCGCGCCCGTGCATGTTCGAATGGGTTTACTTCGCGAGCCCGCAAACCGAGTGGGAAGGCGTCCCCGTCTACAACGCACGAATTCACCTCGGCCGAAATCTCGCTCGCCAAATCCAAGGCGAAATCAACGCCGGCCGCATGAACCCGGACGTCGTCGTTCCGGTTCCGGAAACCGCGCGCATCGCCGCGATCGCTTTGTCCGAAGAGCTGAAACTTCCGTACCGCGAACTTCTGATTAAAAACCGTTACATCTCGCGGACCTTCATCCTCGACACCCAGGATAAGCGCGAAAAAGCCGTGCAGCTGAAACTCTCGCCGGTCGAAAGCGAAATTCGGGGGAAGCGCGTGCTCCTCGTCGACGATTCGATCGTACGCGGAACGACCTCGAAGAAACTCATCGCGCTCGTCCGCGCTTGCGGCGCGAAGGAAGTCTACTTCGTCTCGACTGCTCCGGCGATTCGCTACCCTTGCCACTACGGCATCGATTTTCCGAGCCATGAAGAACTCGTCGCGCATGGACGAACCGTTCCTGAAATCGAAGACGCGCTCGGCGCCGACCGCGTCGTGTTCCAAACGATCGATGATCTCGCCTCCGCGCTCCAGCCGATTCCGGGCAGCGGAAAGCCCGAAGTGAAACCTTGCCTCGCGTGTCTGGACCACCAGTACCCCACCGCGATTGCCCCTACGGAGACCGTATGAAAACCGCGAACCCGCCGATTTCTTCGCTTCCCCTCATTAAACGCGGAAGCGTGAAAATCCTTCGCGGGCCATTAACGGGACTACCGTCGGGACGCGCCGATATCGTCTTCGAATTCACCGACGATTTCTCCGTTTTCGACTGGGGAAAAATGCCGGACCAGATTCCGGGTAAGGGCACCGCCCTCCTCGGCCTCGCCGCCCACGTTTTTCGTGAACTCATGCACCCGAGTTCCTGGAAGGGCTTCTTCCGCTCGGCCGAAGCCGAAGCGTTTCTCGCCGCCGCGCCCTCGAAATTCGAAAACTACCTTCCGGAACTCCGCCGTGAACTCGAGTCGATCGGCATGCGCGCGTGCTTCCGCGGCGTATACCAAGGACCGACCGGTCCGGAAGGCCTGATCGTCGAACGACTGGACATTCTTCCACCGAAGGAAATCCTCGAAAACGGGACCGTCCGCTACGATTACTCGGAGGTGGCCGAAAATACTCCCTGCGCGCTCATCCCGCTCGAAGTCGTCTTCCGCCACGCGCTCACCGATAAATCGTCGTTCTTCGAACGTAATCCGAACACGACGCTGAAGCCGGGACATCAGTTCACGACGCCGCTGACCGAGTTTTTCACGAAACTCGAACCGTCCGATCGTTTTATCGCCACCGAGGCCGAAGCCCGCGTGGTTGGCCGAGTGAACGAGCCCACTCGCCTCGAACTCGAACTTCGCACGACGCTTTTATCCCTCTGGCTGAAGCGGGAGTGCGCGATGCGCGACCTCGTACTCATCGACGGGAAATTCGAATTCGGCCTCGACCGTGAAGGCCGCGTGATTCTCGCGGACGCGATCGGTCCGGACGAACTCCGATTGATCGAAACTCGCAAAGGTTTTCACGCGGATCCGGCCGATCCTTCTAAACCGGCCCGCCTCTCGAAAGAATTCCTCCGCGAGTACTACCGTGACGGCGAGTGGTTCAAAGAAATCACCGCGCTGAAAAAGGGCAACGACCTCCTTCCGGGCTGGCAGAAAACCGTTCGCGCCGAAGTTCCTCGGTTGCCCGCCGAAGCCCTCACCCGCGCTACCGCGCTTTACCGCAGCCTCGAACGCCGCTTCCGTCCAGAAACGGTTCTCCTCTTCGGGGCCGGTGGACGCGAACATGCGATCGCACGTCGACTTCTCGATTCCCCGAACCTGCGCACCCTCGTCTGGGCCCCCGGCCAAGACGCCGGCATCGTGAGCCTCGAAGCCCAGCTCCATGCCGGGTTATTTCCGAACTCCGGTTCGAAGCGGATCGTACGCTGGGCGGACGGGACTTACTCGACCGCGGCCGCCCCGAAACTGATCGATCGCGCGCGTGAAGCAGGCGTCACTCTCGTCGTCTTTAGCCAAGACGCCGATCTCGAAGCGGGCGCCGCCGATGCATTCCGCGCCGCGGGCTTCGCCGTCTTCGGACCTTCGCGCGAAGCCGCGCGAGTGGAGTGGTCGAAGGCATTCACGAAAGAACTCTGCGAAGTGACCGGGGTGCCGACCGCGAAAGCCTTCACCGCCGATTCCTTCGAAGCCGCTTCGAAAATCATCGAAAAACTTCCGTGGAGTGCGACTGAAAAATACGTTGTGAAAGCCGACGGACTCGCCGCCGGTAAGGGCGTCGTCGTCGCGGACTCGAAGGCCGAAGCCCTCGCGGGTCTCACCGACCTCGCTCGCTACGGGAATCACTTCGTAATCGAATCCCGCCTCTCCGGCGAAGAATCCTCCTGGTTCGCGTTCGGCGATGGCGAAACTTTCTCGCTCCTCGATCCCGCGAAAGACTATAAGCGCCTACGCGATGGCCAAACCGGTCCGAACACCGGCGGCATGGGCGCGCTCTCGCCGGCGCCGGGTACGACGCCTGCGTTTCGGGAACGGGTACGGACCGAAATCTTCGCTCCGATTTTCGCGGAACTGAAAAAACGCGGCATCCGTTACCAAGGACTCCTTTACGCCGGCCTCATGGTCGACCGGACCGCGGGTGAAAAAATTTCGCTTCTTGAGTTCAACGCACGCTTCGGAGATCCCGAGACCCAAGCGCTCCTCCCGCGCATGCAAAGCGATCTTCTCGAGTGGCTCGCCGCTTCGGCCGAAGGAACGCTCATCGACTATCCGCGCGACGTTCCGTTCTCGGACGATACCGCCGTCTACGTCGTCGCCGCGGCCGCCGGCTATCCGGAAAGCCCGAAGATGGGTACGTCGGTTCGCCTCTCCCCGAAAATGCTATCGACCGATCACTTCCGTTTCGCCGGCCTGCGCGCCGAAAAAGACGGATGGGTCGTTTCGGGTGGACGCGTTCTCGGAGCGCTCGGAATCGGGAAGACCGCAGAGCTCGCACGGACCGATGCTTACGCAAAGCTTGAAGCGTCGCTTTTCGACGGGGCCCAAATCCGAAAGGACATCGGTCGATGAAACGCATCCTCGTCCTCGCCTCCGGTCGCGGCAGTAATTTTCGGGCTCTGATCGAGGCCGCAAATCACGGATTCCTTCGTGCGGAGATCGTGGGCCTGGGCGTTTCGAAGCGGGATTCGGGCGCGGTCGGGATCGCGGAGGCGGCGAAACTTCCGACCCTCCTCGTTCCTTCCGAAGCCGAAATCCTCGATTTCGTAAAACGCGAGCGGATCGATGCGGTCGTTCTCGCGGGCTATATGAAAATCCTTTCGGAGTCTTTCATCGAAGCGCTTCGCGACGATAAAGGGATTTCGCAGATCGTGAACATCCACCCCTCGCTCCTTCCGGCTTTCCCGGGAATGAATTCCTATGCCCAAGCATTCGACGCCGGCGTGCGCGAAGCCGGGATCACGGTTCACCTCGTCGAAAAGGGGATTGATGACGGCCCGATCCTCGATCAAAAAGCGTTCCGGATCGATCGCATGCGCTCGGCAGAAGAAGTCGAATCGCGCGGTCTTCCGATCGAACACGAACTTTACGCGCGGACCGTCGATTGGTTCGTGAATGGCGAATACCGAGTCGAGACTCGGGCGGGAAGGCATTATGTCGCAAGGGCATAAGCTGAGAATCGAACTCTATCCGTGCGCCCGCGACCTCGATGTCTCGGCGAAGCGGATTACTGAAGATTTCATTCGCGAAAATCCGGGCCTATCTGAAAGTTCCTTTCGCATCGATACGGCAAAAGCCTATAGCCTCGCCGGCCAGGCGTCGGGCGAAAATCTCGAATCCATCCTCACCGAAATCTTAGTCAATCCGGTCCTGGACCAAACGACCGAGACGCGCGGATGGAAAATCGATGCGGTCTTCATCGAACGCGGCTTTCGCCCGGGCATGACCGACAATGCCGCCCGCGCACTCGAAGAGGCACTTGCGATTCGTTTGGGGAAGAATCCGGTTGGGCAGGCTGATTTCCATGCGTCCCGCTTGGATTTGTATCGAATTGAAGCGGAGACGCCGGAGCTTTTGGCTAAGCTTTCTAGTTTCGTGGCGCATCCGCTTTTGCATACTACCCGTGCGTTTACTCGCGATACTTGGATCGATCGCTCCGCTCCGATCGCATCGAGTGATACGGTCTCGATCTTGCCTGCTTCGCAGGCTTCTGCATCGTCACTGGCTCCGATATTTCCTATTCGTGAGTTATCCGCTCGGGCTTTAGAACTCGCTTCGAAAGAACATCTCTGGGCGCTGTCACTTCCAGAGATGTTGGCCATTCAATCCCACTTCAGCACTCTCGTCCGCGATCCAAGGATCGCGGAACTCGAGGTTTTAGCCCAAACCTGGTCCGAGCACTGCAAACACAAAATCTTCCGCGCCACGATCCGCTACCGCGAAATCGAAGGCGAAGGCCCGATCGCAAGTCCACGCCCCGAAATTCCGACCGAAACGAAGGGCCTGTTTAAAACCACGATCAAGGCCGTCACCGACGCCTGCCCGAAACCGTGGCTCCTCTCGGTATTCAGCGATAACGCCGGCATCGTAGCCTTCACGGCCGACGACGCGGTTTGCATTAAAGTCGAAACCCATAACTCGCCTTCCGCGATCGATCCGTTCGCCGGCGCAATTACCGGAATCGGCGGCGTTCACCGCGACATCATCGGGACCGGATTCGGCGCGAAACCGATCTTTAATCTCGATGTGTTCTGCGTCGCGCCGGCGAAGTACGATACCGATCGCCCGGACGGAATTTTCCCGCCAAGCCGAATTCTTGAAGGCGTCCGCGCCGGCGTCGAAGCCGGCGGAAACCCAGCCGGAATTCCGACGATCGCGGGCGCGCTCGTGTACGACGTTTCGTATCTCGGCAAACCGCTCGTGTTCTGTGGATCGGGCGGCATCCTCCCTCGGAAGATTCTGAAACACCCGCTCGTGGATTGTGCGGCGAAAGTCATCGAGACCGGCGACCTGATCGTCATGGTTGGCGGACGCATCGGTCGTGACGGAATTCACGGTGCGACGTTTTCGTCACTCGCGATGGACGCGAGCGACAAATCGATGTCGAACGCGACCGTCGTTCAGCTCGGCGACCCGTTCACTCAGAAACGTGCACTCGATTTCCTCATGGTCGCCCGCGACCGCGGACTTTACCGGACGCTCACCGATAATGGCGCCGGCGGCCTCTCTTCTTCCGTCGGCGAACTCGCGACCCTTTCGAATGGTGCGCGCCTCGACCTGACGAACGCGCCACTGAAAGCGACCGACCTCCGTCCCGAAGAAATTCTAGTCTCGGAATCCCAAGAGCGAATGTCCGTGGCGGTTCCGCCCGCCAGCCTCACGGAATTCCTCGCCCTCTCGAAAGCGATGGGCGTCGAATCGACGGCACTCGGTGAATTCACCGCCCATGGACGCTTCGAAGTCCTCTACCGCAATGAGACGATCGCGGATCTCGATCTCCAGTTCCTCCATGAGGGTTGCCCGGAACTGAAACTCGAAGCGGAGTGGACTCCGACGAAGCCCGCCGCGTTCCCGACCGGTGCCACGGTGAAAGGTGTTCGCGAAAATCTCCTCGCGCTCCTCGGCTCTGAAAATATCGCCTCGAAGGAAAACCTCCTTCGCCAGTATGACCACGAAGTCCAGGGTACCTCTCTGATCAAGCCCCAGACCCAGATCGGCGACCATCGCTCGCCGAACCAGTCGGCGGCAGTCCTCGTCGGAGAGGGCGCGAACCGAGTAGCCGCCGTCATCGGCGTCGGCATTCTCCCCGAGTATTCCCGCTACGATGCCTACACGATGGCCCAAGCCTCTCTCGACGAAGCCGTACGGAACGTGCTCGCAAGCGGCGCCGAATACGGAACCGAAGATTCGGTCTTAGCCCTCCTCGATAATTTTTGCTGGCCGGATCCGGTTTCGAATCCGAAGTACGCAGCCGATCTCGTCCGCGCCGGTTACGGCCTTCGCGATGCTGCGCTTACCCTCGGACTTCCGTTCGTCTCCGGCAAAGACAGCATGAAGAACGATTTCCGCGGCACGAAAAATGGCGAAGCCGTGAAAATTTCCGTACTGCCGACCGTGCTCGTCACCGCGCTCGGTCGGATCGTCGATTTAGAGCGCGCGCGGACGAGCGAGTTCAAACAAGCCGGAGACACGGTCTTCCTCATCGGACCGCACCGGTTCTCGCTCCTTGGTTCCCAGTTCGAACGCATCGGCCTCACTCATCCGGAAGCCCGCGGACTCCCGCCTTCTGATTGGGCCGCGGCTAAGCGCCTCTATACCTGGCTCGGTTCGGAACGCTCGGATCGGCTTCGGTCTTGCGCCGACGTTTCCGAGGGCGGCACACTCACGGCGATCGTTGAATCCCTCTTCGCTTACCGCCTCGGTTTCGAATTCGAGCCCGCTTGGTCGGCGGAAGCGAACCTCACTGACTATTTCGGAGAAGGCCTGCATAGCTTCGTTGTCTCGATCGGACAGGAACATGAAGTCGATCTCGTTCGCGAATGGTTTGCCTCCGGAATCGCGTTCACGCGCCTTGGAAAAGTAACCGCCAGCCGAACGCTGGTTCTGCCTAAGGACACCGTTCCGGTCGAACTGCTCGAAGCGGCGTGGAGAAAACGATGAAAAAGACCGCGTGGGTCCTCACCGGGGACGGAATAAACTGCGAAGTCGAAACGGCCGAAGCCTGCCGCCGCGCGGGATTCGAAGCGACGATCTTTCACCTCTCCGAACTCATCGAGAAGCCTCGCGCGCTCGACGCGTGCTCGCTTCTCGTCATTCCGGGCGGCTTTAGCTTCGGCGACGAACTCGGCTCGGGCCGCGTTCTCGCGCTGAAACTCCGCTACCAACTCGGATGGGACCTTCCGAAGTTCGCCGCAAACGGTGGGCTCGTCCTTGGCATCTGTAACGGTTTCCAAGCGCTCGTCGCGCTCGGCGCCTTCGGCGAAGGGGTCGCACTCGCGGCGAATGAAGACGGACGTTTTCGGAACGAATGGATTCGCCTCGAAATCGATCCGGCGGCGAAACTCGCCTCTCCATTCCTCGCGGGAATGGACGTGATCGAACTTCCGATCCGCCACGGTGAGGGTCGCCTTCTATTCTCGGACGCGGCGAAAGCGGTCACCGGAGCCGCGCTTCGCTACTCCACGAACCCGAATGGAAGCACCGGAGGAATCGCCGGGCTCTCCGATTCCACCGGCCGGATCTTCGGCTTGATGCCCCATCCGGAAGGATTCCAACGCGTCTCCCAACATCCGGGATATTTCCGATCTGTCCCTACGGCCGGTCCGAGCCCACTCGAAGATGGCGCCGGACTTCTCCTCTTCAAAAACGCATTTCGCTCGGCACGCCCGGCGACCGACTCCACGAAGGAAAATCATCGATGAACCTCCTCAAACCGAAACGCGCACTCCTCTCGGTCTCCGATAAGGACGGCCTCATTCCTCTGGCGAAAGCTCTTCGCGCGGATGGATGCGACCTCTACGCCAGCGGCGGGACGAAAAAGGTTCTCGAACTCGAAGGCATCGAAGTTCTCCCCGTCGAATTAATCTCCCGCTCGCCGGAAGCGTTCGCCGGACGGATGAAGACCCTCTCCTTTCCGGTCTTCGGAGGAATTCTCGCTCGCCGAAATGACGCCGCGGACGACGCCGATCGCGCGAAACTCGGAATCCCACTCGTCGACGTCGTCGTCGTGAATTTCTACCCATTTGAAAAGGCGGTCTCTGAGAAGGGCGCCCATGCGACCGAAGCGGAACTCACCGAGCTCATCGATATCGGCGGACCGGCGCTCGTTCGCGCTGCTGCGAAAAACCGCGACCACGTTCTCGTCCTTTCGGATCCGTCCCTTTACGCCGCCGCCATTCGCGACCTCGAAACGGGCCGCGGAATTACGGTCGAGACGCGGAAGAAATCGGCTGCCCAAGCCTGGACCGATATTGCCCGGTACGACGGGGCGATCGAAAGCCGTTTCGGCGCGAACCCGAGCGTAAACTCCGGGAAGCTCGATCTTCGGTACGGAGAGAACCCACACCAAACGGCGCGCTTCACTTTCGATGCGAACTCCCCGATCGCGTGGAACTCTCCATGCACGGACAGTTCGCTTTCCTATAACAACATCCTCGATTTCTCGGCCGGCTTTCGCCTCCTGTCCGATCTCGCAAACTGGAAGCCGGAAGCGGCTCACGCGGTCATCATCAAGCACCAGAACCCGTGCGGCGTCGCGACCGACGTCGACGGACGCATCGATGCCGCGCTCGAAATGGCGTGGGCTTGCGATCCGACTTCGGCCTTCGGTGGAATGGTCCTTCTCTCCAAACCGCTCGACTCGGGCGCCGCGAAATTTCTCGAATCACGCTTCATTGAAGGGATCGCCGCGCCGGAAATGAAGAAGACCTCGTCGGAGCTCTCCCTCCTTTCTACGAAGCGGAAGAACTTAAAGGCCGTGAACATCCGCGACGTTGCCTACCAAGAACGTGACTGCGAAGTCACGATTCCGGGCGGACGCCTCGTCCAGTCCGCCGACGCGTTCATGATCGAAGAATTCGACGTGAAGTCCGGTACGGCCTGGAACAAAGCAAAACGTGAGTTGGCCCAGTTCGGTATCTTTGCCGGTAAGGCACTGAAGTCGAACGCGATCGCGCTCGTCGAAAGCCCTTCGGAAGGCCGCTTCCGGATGATCGGCGCCGGCCAAGGGCAACCGAACCGGATCGAAGCCATCGAAAAGCTCGCGATCCCACGCGCCCGCTCGGTTCTCGAAACCGAGGCGAAGGCCAGCGGAAGCGGAAGCGAAGTTTTCGTCGCTTCGCGCCTCGCCGAAACGATTCTCATCAGCGACGCGTTTTTCCCATTCGCAGATAGCATCGAAGTGGCCGCGGCCGCCGGGATCAAGAACATCGTCGAACCCGGCGGAAGCGTCCGCGACGCCGAAGTGATTGCCCGCGCGAAGGATCTCGGAGTAAGCTTGGCTTTCACGGGAAAACGCCACTTCCGACATTAATTCGACAAGAACGGAATCGAACTATGGGCAACGTAAAATCCGGCATCGGCCACAATCGACTTTCTTATCGGGACTCCGGCGTCGACCGGGTCCTAGCTGATCGACTCGTCGACCGAATCCGCGCAATCACCTCGCCCACCGGTCCGAAGGCGCGCAAGCCGAAGGAGCTCCGATCGAGCGTCGGTGGCTACGCCTCGCTTTACGCGATTTCGAAAGATCAGTGGTTAGCCGCCTCGACCGACGGGGTCGGCACGAAACTGAAGCTTGCGTTCGAACTCGGCCGCCACGACACCGTCGGGATCGACCTCGTCGCGATGTCCGTGAATGACCTCCTCTGTGTCGGCGCCCGCCCACTTTTCTTTCTCGATTACTTCGCGACCGGAAAACTCGATATCGACGCCGGCGCAGCGGTAATTCGCGGAGTGCACGAAGGCTGCCGCCAGGCGCGCGCGCTGCTCGTCGGCGGAGAAACTGCCGAAATGCCGGGCTTTTATGCCCGTGGCGAGTACGACCTCGCCGGTTTTGCCGTCGGGATCGTTCACCCTAAAAAAGCTCTTCCAAAAAAGCCGACGCCCGGTAAAAACGGAAACGGCGTTCGCCCGGGCGATCTGCTCGTGGGCCTTCGCTCTTCCGGTTTTCATGCGAACGGCTTTAGTCTCGTACGAAAAATCGTGAACTCGTGGCGCCCCGACCGCACGAAACTACCCTGGGCGAAAACTCGGGAAGCGCTCCTGAAGGAACTTCTGACTCCGACGGTGATCTATACCGACGCGATCTTACCCGCGGTTGAAAAGGGAATTTACCAAGGGCTCGCCCATATTACAGGCTCGGGTTTCCTGAACGTACCGCGGATGGGCGAACACGTTTCTTACGAAATCGTGCTTCCCGATTCTTCCCGCCTTCCTCGCGTTTACGAGTGGCTAAAGCGGACGGAAACCGTTTCAATCACCGAACGCCTCACGACGTTTAACTGCGGCATCGGCATGGTCGGCGCGGTCCGGCCGAAAGACGCCAAACGCGCGATTGCGATTGCGAACGCGGCCGGTATCGAAGCGTGGGTTATCGGTGAGGTGACCGAACGCGAACGTGGATTTGAATCGGAAGTCGTCGTCCACATCGACGAAGGCCGTTTTGCCCTGACGGAGTAAAAGCATGAATAATGTTAAAGTCTTGATCTTGATGGGTAGCGAGTCCGACTGGACCGTGATGAAGGAAGCCTACGAAGTGCTCAAGCGTTTCGAAATCGGGGTGCACGCGGAAGTCGCGAGTGCCCACCGGACTCCGGAGAAAACGAAAGAGCTCGCAGAAAATGCACGCGCAAACGGCGTGCGCGTGATGATCGCCGGAGCCGGCGCGGCCGCCCACCTGCCGGGCGTCGTCGCCGCGTTCACGGATCTTCCGGTGATCGGCGTTCCGATCGCCTCGACCCCACTCGCCGGTACCGACGCGCTTTACGCGATCGTTCAGATGCCGAAAGGGATTCCCGTTGCGACCGTCGCAATTAATGGCGCCGCCAACGCCGGCATTCTCGCGCTCGAGATGCTCGCCATCGACAGCGGACCGGACGGGGCTTCGGCTCGCGAAAAGTTAAAAATTTACCGAGCCGAGATGAAGGCGACGGCGCTGGCGAAAAAACTCCCGCTTTAAGGAAAGTCCGCTAATCTCGGACCATGGGTTTTACTCCGGCCGATCCGTCTTCCCTCTCGACCTTCGTGCTCATCGTCCTCGCGGTACTTGGCGCGATTTACGGCGGCGCACGTTTCGCCGACCAAGAAACGGGGCGTTCGACGGCGCCGAAATTTGCGGTAGCGGCTTTTGTGTGGCTTGCGATTCTTTCCGCACTCGTCGGCTCGGGATTTATCGAAGAGTCGCCCTACCCGCGGCTAATTTTTTTTATCGGGCTCAGTAATTTCGCGGTCCTGATTCTCTCGCTCTCGCCTTTCGGTGGGCACCTCGCGTCGACGCTGCCCTTTTCAGCGCTCGTCGTTTTTCAGTCGTTTCGAATTCCGCTCGAACTCATTCTTCATCGATGGGTCGGCGACGGCGTCATTCCGGAAACCATGACTTGGACGGGAATGAATTTCGATATCGTTACCGGTTTCGTCGCGCTCGCGGTTTACCCGCTCGTCGATAAAAACCCTAAGCTCGCGTGGATTCCGAACGTGATCGGATTCGGACTCCTCGTGAACGTCATGCGAGTCGCGATGTTCTCGTCGCCGCTCCCCGGCGGATGGGACGTTCATCCCCCACTTTTGCTCGCTTTCCATCTTCCTTACGCGTGGATCATTCCGGTCTGCGTCGGCGGCGCGCTCTTCGGACACATCGTTCTCACGCGTGCGCTACTCAGCGTCCGTAGTCCGCGCGTTTAGTGCTTCGGAGCGACGGTCGGCGTGCCTTCTTCGAGGTAAGCGTTCAGGCTAGCAAGAAGCGTTTTCAAGCGCACTTTTGCTGCGGCATCGACGGTAAACCGCGACGTCCCGGTTTGGCCATTGATGTAGCCGATTGCATCGTGAACGACGGCAGACGCGCGCGCTTGGTCGGTTCCCGTTTCGAGGACATCGAGCGCGATTCCGCTCGCGTCGTAGTCGACGGTATCGAATAAGAAGATTGCAACGTCCGCGATTTCGTCGGCCGAAAGTTCGTAACTCGGGTGGGCTTGCACCATCGCGACGAGCGCGCCGCCGGCTTCGCGGAGTTTTGCATCTTCTACCCCGTGAATTTCTTTTTCGATCGCGTCGGTCGCCTTCTCCTTCGCATCGAGTCCATGCGAGGCAAGAACCGTCGCCCGCGCGCTTAGGAGATCGTCCTTCGCTTGTGCAAGCTTCGCGCAAGCGTCACTCCCACAGTTTGACGACGCCAAACCGCGCGCGTGTTTCGGCGGGAGTACGACGGTTTCGTCATACTCGATCGCGGTCACGCCGATGGCGGCGAATACGATGCCGGCTACGATCGTGCGGAAGAGACGCTCATTCTTTGACATAAACTCCTATCAGCTTGCGCGCGAGGTAATGATCCGCGGGCGAATCCTTACAATAGTCGCTACAAAACTGGTTCGAACTCAATTTGATTTCGATGTGACCACACGTTTTCTTGCGTCCGTTTTCGCGGCAGCGATATTTTCCGCCCGAATAGACGAGCACTGCGCCCAGGGGCGCGTTCGAGGTGTCGTAGCCCTCGCTCACCAGATTTTTAAAACCACGGTCGTCGAGCGAATGTTTGTCATGCGCGTCGGAAGCCGCTTCCTCGGTCCAATTTTTATCCACGAGACCTGCGCTCACGAGCGCCTCTTTTACGCCGCGGTAGCAGAGGTATTTGCTATGATTCGAACCGCAGATTCCCTTTCGGCACTTTTTCGCGGAGGCGAGCGATGATTTACGGAGGCGCGTGAGTTCGGGATCGACCATGTCGTAATGATCGGAATCGACGGGCGGCGGAGTTCGCACCACCGGCCTTTCTTCGGGTTTCACGCTGGCCTTCGGCGAAGGAACCACGACGACCTTGATCACCGGCACCACCGGCTTCGGCGCCGGCGTTTCGGCGGGCTTCTCGACCGGCGCCCCAACTTTCGCACTCAGCTCGCGGGAGAGATCATCGAGCCAGCTGAGATCGCGGTTTCCGGCTTGCACTGGGGAGCACGTCGCGGCCGTCCCGTCGGCATAGACCGAAGTCGAAAGTGTCAAAATAATGGCGCTAACCCGTAAAAGAAACCGCATAGGCGTCTTTTCCGTAACGACATTTCGGACTGAATTCTTTAGGTCCCGACTTCCGCGATCTTTCTATCGAAGAAGGTCTTCATGTTCGGATCGGTCTCGAGTGTACTGCAAATTCGGAAGGCTCGCCCCGCAAGCGCGGAATTCCCCAGCTTTTCGTAAATCGCCCCTAAGCATCCCCAAGCGCGCAAAAATTTCGGATAAAGTGAAACACACCGCTCAAGGTGTCGAATGGCGCCCGATGAATCGGCGGAGCTCCAAAAAAGGTGGGCACCCAAAATGAAGAGCGCATGAACGTTATTTGGCGATCGCCGAAGGAGGTTCGCGAGCTGACGCTCACCCGAGTCACCCACTTCCGAGGTCAACATCGATTTCGCTTCGATGATTTCGAGATACTCCGTGACCTGGCCATTTTCGGGAGTAATAGCAAAGGCCTTCCCACGCAAACTCTTGATTTTACTGGAAGGCCCCTCGGTCTCGAGAAGAATCTTCGCATAGCAGAGGAGGAACTCCACGTTCGCGAGGCATTTTGAGTCTTGAGTTTCTACTGCGGCACAAAGCGAAAGGGCCCGCGGTAAGTTTCCGTCCGTGTACGCCTTCTGGATTGCCGACAGCCCCGGAGCTTCCGTACCGGGCGGAAGTGCGGCTATCGCTTTACAAAACGGACACACACCAGCAGACGGACTACTCGGCGCCCCGCAATTCGGACAGATCAGCGGAAAGCTCATCGTTTCTGCCCACAATTCGGGCAGAATTTTTGGTCCGCCTGTAGGTCGGCATGGCATCCCACACATTTCTCAGCTGTGCCGGGCAGCGCTAACGCGCGTTCGTTAGACGAAGCACTCTTCGCGTCTCCACTAGTGAGGCCTTCCTTCTCACGAAAATCCGCGCCCATCAGCCCTTTCCCGAGCATCAAACCGAGCATCATGTGCATCGATTCGTTCGAGCCATTATCATGTACAGCATCGAGACTGTTCGCGGCTTTGTAGAGCAGGTATTCTTTTTGATTCCCGATCACCTTCATCGCGACTCGCGCGTCGAGCGCCTGAACGACCTCGGCCGGAGGAAGGATCGAAAGAATCTGAATTTTTTGAGCCTGAACTCCGAACGAACTGAGTTCGCGGTTCAGCAACAACTCTACCTTTTTCGAAACGTCGTCTTGGCGGACGCCGAGATCCTCGATTTGCTTCACTTCCGTCAGCGCCTCAGGAAAAAGCTCGAGAATTTGTCCCTGAACGAAATCTTCGAGATCCGTAACGTCGAAGCTCGTTCGACTACCAATTAAATTCAGATAGACTTTTTTTGGATCGGTCACGACGAGATTGAAATTTCCGTACGCCCGCAGCGGGGTCGGGCCAAGACTTCCCAGGTTCGCGATCACCGGTTGGGTCGTCCCCCATCGTCGGGCCGTAAAAACATTCCCGGAAAAAAACCAAATTTCGCAACGAAGCGGGCTCTCCATCCCGAACTTCCAATTCGCGAGGCGAGTAACGACCGGAAAATTTTCCGTTTTTACGATATGAGTTCCTGCCGGCATGATATCGGCGATCTCGCCTTTATAGATCAGAATCGCGCACTGATTCGGCTTCACGACAATCGCACTTCCGTCGAAAAGGTCCGCGCTGCCGCCCGGTGGAGACTTCGCAGCGATCAGTGTCCCGGATGGATCTTCAAACTCGTAGATTCCCCTAAAAAACGTACTCTGCGAGTTTGGTGTCATAGCCTAAAAGCCTAAAGGATGGCCCAAGTCTTGTAAATCGTAAGCTAAATCGTCGGCCGCTTGGCGGTTTAGCTTCGCCCGATCTTACGAAGCAGCTTCGCCGGATCGATCACGACGAAAAGCCCGGTGCCTTCCGAGTAAATCATTCCGTCGTCCGCGACGAGCTGGCCCGAAGCATAAATCTTCTTCCCGTCGATCTTCGTGACTTCCGCGCGCATCGTGAGCACCGTGCCGAGCGGAAGTGGCTCGCGAAAGTTAATTTCGATTTTCGCCGCGAGGACGGTTTTCCCCGAGAGCCAGGCGGCGGCGCCCATCCCTTCATCGAGGAGTGCGGCTTGGGACCCGCCGTGCGCGTGCCCCGGAGGGCCTTCGGTCTCCGGCCCGAACCAGGCGCGTCCCGCGAAAACCTGCGCCGCCTTTTTTTCGTAGTACCGAACACGGATCGCGCGCGATGCGCGATTCCCCGAGATGAACGAGCAACGATTCACGTCTCCCGGAAATGGAATCGCATCCACCCAGGGTGATGGATCACCTGCCTCCCGGAGTGCGGCGGGTAGGACGAGTTCTTCGTAGCTGGGTTCGGCGGCGGACATCGGCTAGACTCCTCTCTATGGAATCTACCCCGAAATTCACGATCCGCGAAGCGCGCCTCGGCGAAGCGCCGCTGCTCCGCGATTTCCAAGTCGAGATGGCGATGGAAAGCGAACGGCTCAAGCTTGATCCGGAGGTTTGCCTTCGCGGCGTTCAGCGGATCTTCGGCGAGCCGAGCCTCGGGCATTACCTCTTCATCGAGGAAGCCGGCGCCATCATCGGATGCGTCCTCCTCCAGCGCGAGTGGAGCGACTGGCGTGCCCGCATGGTGCTCTGGATCCATTCCCTTTACGTCCGTCCCGAATATCGTGGAAAGGGCGCCTACCGGTCGCTCTACACGAGTCTTCAGGAGCGCGTCAAAAACGATCCCGAATTAGGCGGGCTGCGGCTTTACGTCGACCGCGGAAACCTTTCGGCCGTGGCGGCCTACGAAAAGCTCGGTATGACGCGTGAGCACTATCATCTGTACGAATGGATGAAATGAATGAAGATTTTGTCCGAAAAGTGCGCTTCCGTCTTGAACCGAAAAAGCGGCTCAGGCACGATTTAGAATAGCTAAACCCCTCGAGAAAACTTTATGAACAACACCAAACCGACTCCTGGCCAACCCGCCCAAATCATCGTCGACGGAAAGACCATCGAATGCCCGACGTTCATCGGGACCGAAAACGAGAAAGCGTTCGATATCTCGAAGCTTCGCGATTCGACGGGTTATGTGACGTTCGATAACGGTTACGCGAACACGAGTCCAACGACCAGTTCCGTCACCTTCCTCGACGGCGACAAAGGAATTCTTCAGTACCGCGGATATCCGATCGAACAACTCGCGGAAGGCGCGACATTTCTCGAAACCGCGTACCTGCTGATCAACGGAGAATTTCCGACGAAGGCCGAGCTCGACACCTTCAATAGCGAAATCGTCGCGAACCAAGAAGTCGCCGGAAATTTTCTGAAAATTTTCGAATCATTCCCGAAAAATGCGCATCCCATGGCGATGCTCACCGCCGCGACCGTCGGTCTCTCGACCCTCTACCCGACCGAAATCGATCCGGCGAACAAGGACCACACGCGGAAATCGGCAATGCGCCTCCTCGGCCAATTCCCGGTTCTCGCCGCCGCGGCTTACCGCCATGGAAAGGGCGAAAAGCCGGTCGCGCCGAACAAGAGCCTCGATTACTGCTCGAACTTCATGACGATGATGTTCGCGAAGGACGCTTCGTACGCCGTGCCGAAAGAAATCGTTTCGGCGCTGAACCTCCTCCTCATCCTTCACGCCGATCACGAGCAAAACTGCTCGACGTCGACCGTCCGGTTAGTCGGCTCCTCGGCAGCGAACCTCTACGCATCGATCGCGGCCGGCATCACCGCACTCTGGGGACCTCTCCACGGCGGCGCAAATCAGGCCGTGATGGAAATGCTCCAAGAAATCCAAAAAGACGGCGGCGATGTGAACAAAGCCGTCGCCGCCGCGAAGGACAAGGCCTCGGGCTTTAAACTCATGGGCTTCGGTCACCGCGTGTACAAGAACTTCGATCCGCGCGCGAAAATCATTAAAGTCGCCTGCGACCAAGTCCTCGCTAAAATGGGCATCAACAACCCTCTTCTTGAGATCGCGAAGAAACTTGAAGAAGCCGCGTTGAACGACGCCTATTTCAAAGAAAAGAAACTTTACCCGAACGTCGACTTCTACTCGGGAATTATCTACTCCGCGCTGAACATCCCTACGGAGATGTTCACGCCGATGTTTGCCGTCGGCCGGATGCCGGGCTGGATCGCGCAGTGGAAAGAAATGGTCGAAGGCGGAACGACGAAAATCGGGCGCCCTCGTCAGATCTACACGGGTTACACCAAGCGCGATCTGAAGCGGTAACCCCCCGTGAATCTCGACTCGACGACTTTTTTTTGGGCGATCGTCTCGCTTTGGATTGTGGTTTTTGTGATCGAGCGAACGGCTGAACTCCTTCAGTACCAAGCCGCATCGGTTCCCTATCCTGAGAGCCTTTCCGAAATCCAAAACCCGGCCGAACACGAGAAGGCGCTCGGCTACCTCGCTGAGAGAAACCGCCTCGCCTGGTGCCAAGAGTCCGTGGGCCTAGTCGTATTCATCGCCTCCGTCTCACTCGGTCTCTTTGGCGGCATCGCCGAGCTCGCGGAGCGAGTCACTCCGATGCCGTGGCTCCGCGCGACGCTTTTCGTCGCGATGCTCTCGGGTTTGAAGGGACTCCTTGATCTTCCATTCGCCTGGGTCTCGACTTTCACGATCGAGGCAAAGTACGGATTTAACCGTACGACCGTCCGGACGTTCTTTATGGACCGCGTGAAGGGCGCCCTACTCGGGCTCTGTTTGCTCGCACCGATTCTTGGTTTTGCGATCTGGATGCTCGAAACGACGGGCGACCGTGCATGGCTCCTCATTTGGGCGGGATACACCGCGTTCCAATTCGCCCTCCTCTTTATCGCACCGATCGCGATTCTCCCCCTCTTCTTAAAGCTTACGCCGCTGCACGATGGCGAGCTGAAGTCCGCGATCGAAGCGTACGTCGCGAAACAGACCTTTAAGCTGAACGGGGTCTGGGTCTGCGACGCCTCGAAGCGCTCGACGAAGACGAACGCATTCTTCACCGGCTTCGGGAAGTTTCGCCGCCTCGTGCTTTTCGATACGATGATCGCGAAGATCGACGATCCGACGACGACTCCGGAACGGAAAAAGGAACTCATTGCCGAAATCGTCGCGATCACCGCGCACGAAGCCGGACATTTTCGCCTCGGCCATATTTGGAAAGGCACCCTCGTTTCGACCGCCGTTTCGGCGCTTGTTCTCTTTTTCGCGCAGCGGATTCTCGAGAGTCCGGAGCTCTACCTCGCGTTCGGCCTCTTTCCGCCTCATCCAGCGTACGGCCTTCCGCTCGCGGTAATGCTCCTCGGAAAGCTCGGATTCTTCGGCTCGTTCGCCGCGAATTACTTCTCGCGCATGAATGAATACTCGGCCGATCGTTTCTCGGTGAAAACCTACGGCGACCCCGAGGCCCTCATCCGCGGCCTGAAGCACCTCTACCGCGAGAATCTCGCGATCCTGGTCCAACACCCGCTTTATACGGCCCTTTTCGCGTCTCATCCGCCGCTCCTTCCACGCACGGATGCGATCCGGAAGGCCTAGCCATTGACCGCGCTTGAGACGGCTCCGCCGGCTAAACTGTCCCTGCTTACGCGAATGAAGAACGATCCGCGCGCTCCGATCGCATTCTTCCTCGCGGGCTTTATCTTCGATGCGTTCGTCACGGAACGCCCGGATACCGCCCTTCAAATTATTCACCAATCGATCTACCTCTTCCTGATCACGCTCCTCCTCGCGGCGGCTGTGCTCGAGAGCTACGGTCTCTTCACCGTTCATGCGCGCCTAAAAAAGATCTGGTCCTACCACGAACACGTGACCCAGTTTCTGATCGGCACGCTTCTGAACGTCTACACGTTCTTTTACGTGAAGAGCGGCAGCCTGCTCGCTTCGATCATCTTCCTTCTTTTCATCACCGGCCTTCTCGTCGCGAACGAGTTCGTTCACTTGAAAAGCCGGCAGCTGATTTTGAAGCTCGCCCTCTTCTTCCTCTGCGTGACTTCGTTCTGGCTCTACGTCATCCCGATGCTCCTCGGTTATGTCGGGTTCGCAGCCTTCGCGCTGACGATCGCAGTAGCGAGTATCTTCGTGTGGATCACTTATGCGCTCATCGAACACAGCGTTCGCGTGCATCCAGAGTCCGCACGCGTTCGGAAAGAGATCCAGAAGCGGGTCCTCGGAACTGGTTTCTCCGTCCTCGGCATGTTCGTTTTATTTTACGCACTCCAGATTATCCCGCCGGTTCCCCTCTCGCTGAAATACATCGGGGTTTTCCACTCGGTAAAAAAGGAAAACGGCGAGTACGTCCTTGGCTATAACCGTTCGAAGTGGCTCTTCTGGCAGAACGGAGACCAGTCCTTTTTCGCCCGCCCGGGCGATCAAATCGTGACTTTCGCCCGCGTATTTGCCCCGAACGGATTCCACGACCAACTCCAAGTGCGGTGGCTCCTCCACGGTGCCCACGGCTGGCAGAAGCTCGATCTAATTCCGATTCCGGTCAGCGGTGGGCGTGAACATGGGTTCCGTGGATACACCACCAAATCGAACTTCCAGCCCGGCGACTACCGAGTCCAAATCGAGACCACCGACGGGCGTGAGATCGGCCGAATCGGCTTGACGGTCGAACCCGACGACGGTTCAGATATCAGGGAGACTCGGGAGATCCGCCAGTGAACGTGAACGGTTCTAAATTTGTCCTTCTCACGGCCCTTTTTACGGCCTGCGCGAGCATCCCGAAGTCGGCGACGCACGAAAACTTTAACGATCTTCTCTTGCGCGGCGGCCGCATCGAAACGCGCACTGCCATGCCCGGCCCGGTCCACGCCTCTTTTCCCACCGCGATTGCCGTACGGGACGGAAAAATCCTCTTCGTCGGCAGCGACGCCGCCGCCGCGGCCCATCTCGGGCGCTACTCGAAAGTCGTCGATCTTGCCGGCTCGACCATTCTCCCGGATTTCATCGATGCCCTTATCCTTCCGAACGATAGCCACGAAAAATTCGCGGACTGCTACCTCAACGAGGCGAATACTTTAGACGACGTTTTGAATGTCGTCCGTAGTTGTGTCGCGATTTCAAAGACGGGCTGGCTGCGCGGATCAGGTTGGTCCCACACGCTTTTCGAAAGCGTTCCGCTGACCGACAATCCGCTCGACTACGTCGAAACGACCGGCCCGATTGCGCTCGTCTCTTCCGACGGACATTCGTACTGGGTGAACCACGTCGCGCTTTCGCTCGCAGGAATCAAAGCCCAAACTCCAGATCCGCGAGACGGTGTAATCGGCCGGAAGGTAGGTTCATTAGAACCGAGTGGTCTCCTCCACGACCGCGCAATGGGTTTAATCGATAGTTTAATACCCAAGCGGAGCCTCGAGAATACGCACGTCGACCAAGCCATTGCGAGATTTATGACGAGCGCCGCTCACGCCACCTTCTGGAAAAATCAGACCGGCGTGCTCGTGCCCGGAATGCGGGCGGATTTCGTGCTTCTGAATCACGATCCGTACGAAACTCCGCCCAATCGGCTGGGGTCGCTCCAAGTCGTAGCGGCCTATAAGGACGGACTGCGGATCTACACGGGCCCGCTGCCGGGTCGTCGGCGCTAGCCGCGAGCCATAACGTAGAAATCTTTCAGTTCCCGCTTACGGCTTTCGAGTTTATCGAGCACGTGCGCAAGCGGCGCGAGATCTCCGGAAACGAATTCACCCCTCGCGAGGAGTTTCTCCTCGAAGGCCATTTCGATATCCGTCATTTCCCACTCCATCATGCATTCGGTCATCGCGTCGCCCGTCGCGAACTTGAAACGGAAATGGAAGCGGTCACCCACTTCGGCATTGGGTGGCTCGAGCAGTAAGGTCGCACCAGATTTCGTCACATGATAAACCGAAGGTGGCTTCATGTCTGCGTCGCCGAGCTCGCCGTTCTTGCGAACGACGTCCACGCCGAAACTCATCCGCGAGAATGATTTTTCCCCCGCAGTAACGCCGGCATTCGAAACTTTGCCTAAACCGAGGTGGACTCCGAGCTCCGAGGTCGGGGTAAGCGGGCTGGACGGATCACCGGAGACAAGGTTCTTCGCAGTTTCGTCGGTCGAAATCTCGGGAGGGAGTTCGAATTCGTCGTAAGAATCGGCAAGCACGCCGATCGCGTCGGTTTCCGTAGGCCGGGCCGGACCGCCCGGAACCTGGGAGAATGTCGCCTGGATCAGCGGCAGCATCATTTTCGCGGAGGCGGAGTTCTCGCAAGCGAGGAAGCCGTCTTCCGGGCGGAATTCAAAGCGAACGACCTTCGCCTTCACTTTTCCGTTTTCGAAATAGGCGAGCTTCGGCTTCTTCCCCATGAACGACCATGCGCTCTTCACGCCGGAGAATTCTGGGGCTTGTTTGCCGAAGAAAACCCAGCGTCCGTCCCGGGTCTGGAATACTTCGTCGGCGAGCCAGCGGCTCCGCCACATCCAGGCCTTTTCCCCGTCGTCACCGAGCTCGGGAACGGATTCCCAAGTTCCGGCGGCCGGGCTCGGACCGATCAGATCAATCAGCCAAACACCGACGACAAGGCGAATGCTTTTCCCATCGGGGATCCACCAAAAATCGTAATCAAACTCCGCGGCGGGCTGCCAAAGTACGTCGGCACCCAGAACCTTCGGTTTCGTGCGCAGCGACGCCTTTGATTCCGTACCGACGACGATCGACGTATCGATCACGTCCGAAATCTTCAGGTAGTTTGAATGCGCCGAGATGAGCGCGTTCTTCAGCTTGTACTGGAGAGCCTTCGTCGTGACCGGAAGGTCGACGACTTCGACCCCGACTCGCGCGCGCACGATATCGCGAAGCTTCGGGTGGCGGGCCGTGTTCAGGAGAACGACCTTCAAGGTTCCATCATTAATCCGCGATTCGAAAGCCGCCAGCGCGGGATAGACCTCGGCGATTTCTTCCTTCGATGCGCAGTTGGCCAGCCAAACGACGCGAGTCGAACGATTGATGACCTCTTTGACCTCTTCAAGCGAGCCGGTTTGGCGATAGTGATAATCCGTACCCGACTTCAGCGCCAGATGAAGCGACTCGATCAACGCGGGTTCGAGTACCGACTTCGAAAAGAAGATGAGGCGTGGCTGAGGTAAAGCTGGGGATGCCATCCTCCTATTTTCACAACCTTTCCCCCGGAGCACAATTATTTAGCGGAGATTAACGCCGGATTTAGTAAATGAGGACTGACGAAAAATGACATCGCCAACACTCTGACGGCGAGATTCTCATCCCCGTGCGGCCGAGTAAAAATCTTTCAGCTCTTTTTTCCGGGCGTCGAGTCGATCGAGTAGCACGAAGAGCGGATCGAAGTCCCCACCCCGAAACGAGCCGGTCACGAGCATCCCATCTTCGAGCGCGAGATCGATGCTGGTGAGCTCCCAGTCCATCGTGCACTCCAACTTTGAATCCCCCGTATCCAGACTGAACCGGAGCACGAAGTGATCACCGAGCCGATTCGTCAGGTCGCGGAGGAGGAGAATCGAACCGGATTCGGTGACCTCGTAGATTAAAATTTCTGGCGAGTCTGAAAGAGCGTTTCCATTTTTTCGAAGTACCTTCACCCGAATCTCTAACCGATCGAACGCATCACCACCGGAGGTGACCCCCGGATTTTCGACCGGGAAGAGGCCGAGTTTCTCTCCGGCCGAGTCCGGAGTCAGCGAGTTTCTAAACTTCGACTTCGCCGGTCTGTTTTCGATTCGGAGATCACGGCCTTTGAAATCCACTCCCTGCGCGCCCGTGTGATCTTTCCACCCCGCACTCCCCTCTTTTGAAGGAACGGATTCGAGTTTCTTCGGCGTACCCTCCGGCGCATCGACCGAAAAATCCCATCCATCGAAATTTCCTCTGACATCTTCTTCGGGCTCCGCCTCGGTCCCGGTTCGACCCCCGAGGCGACTCTCGAACGTGGCCTGGACGCGCGCGAGCAAGCCCTTCGCAAATTCGGAATTCTCCCGGAAGAGGAGCCCCTCGTCCGGGAGATATTCGATTCGAACAAATTCCGGCGCGTTCTGTCCGTCCGCGTAGTACGCGAACATCGGTGTCTTCGAGACGAACGACCAAAGGTTCTTTTGCCACGAGAATTCCGGCTGTTTTCCGAAGAAAATCCATCGTCCGTCGGGAGTCTGAAAGGTCTCTTCCGCGATCGAGCGCGGACGCCAGGCCCACGCTTTTTCGCCAGCGCGCTCGACGCCGGGAAGTTCCTCCCAGGTTCCGATGACCGGCCCCGGGCCGAGAAGGTCGATCAGCCAAACGCCAACGACGTTCCGAATGTTTTTCCGGCCCGGAATCCACCAATAATCATAATTAAATTCTACCGGCGACTGCCAGAGCACTTCTTGGCCGGCGGGTTTCGGTTTCGCCCGTGCGGACCGCGTTTTCGTTCCGAGAGTCGGATCGAGGTCGACGGCTTGATCATCCCTTGCGCGGGCGGCGGCCGCCTTTTGGTAGGACTGGTGGACGCCGCCGATCGCACTCTTTAGCTTGTACTGAACGGCCTTTAGCGTCGTCGGGACTTCAAGGATTTCCACCGCCGCGCGGGAGCGAAGCAGCGACCCGAGCCGAGGATGTCCGATGCTGTTCAATACGAGAATCTTCAGTGTGCCATCGGCCACCCGTGCCGCGAAATTCGGAAGGACGTTGTAAAGGTCCGCGATGTCTTCTTTCATCAAACAGTTTACAAGCAGCACGACTCTCGGCGAGGCCGCGATGAATCCGGCGAGGTCGTCCGCGCGAGAGGTAAGTTTATAATCGATATCCGAAGCGGCCGTTAATCCACGATGCATCGGCTCGAGAAACGCCGGTTGGTTACTCGAACGCGAAAAGAGGATGATGCTTGGCTGAGTCGCCGAAAGCGGGCCCATACCTCGATTTTAACTCAGATCACTTAACGGAGCACATGCCGAACGGCTTCGAGGAGAAAATCGAGGTCCGAATCGGTGATCATAAGTGGGGGGGCCAACCGAATGACTTGAGCACGCGTGTCTTTTGCGAGGACGCCGCGTTCGACTAACCGGAGACAAAAGGCCCGCGCGGGTCCCGCGGTCTTTTCGAGCTCGATCCCGGCCCAAAGGCCCCGGATCCGAACTTCTTTTACGAGCGACGAAGAAATGGCGCCGAGTCCCTCCCGGAGTTTTCGTCCGAGACGTTCCGAATTTTCGACCATTCCCTCATCAACGAGCGCCGCAAGCGCAGCCATGCCCACCGCCGAGGCGAGCGGATTTCCGCCGTAGGTCGAACCGTGATCTCCCGGGCGAAAGACCCCGAGGACTTCCGCGCGCCCGACGACCGCCGAGACGGGATAAACTCCGCCCGAAAGTGCTTTTCCGAGCACGAGAAGATCGGGCTTCGCCGAAGCCCCGTCGTGTTCGTACGCGAAGAGTTTCCCCGTACGACCGAGGCCCGATTGGATTTCGTCCCAGAGGGTGAGCACCCGGTTTTGTCGACAGATCTCGGCCGCCTCCGCGAGATAGCCCGCCGGCGGAATGACGACGCCGGCTTCGCCCTGAATCGGCTCGGCGAGAAACGCGACGGTCCTCGGCGTAATCGCGGCTTTCAGCGCGGCGATGTCCCCGAACGGAATGATTTTGAATCCCGGCGTGAAGGGACCGAAGCCATCTCGGTACTGTTCCTCGGTCGAAAAGCTCACGATCGAAATCGTACGGCCGTGAAAGTTTTCTCCGACCGCGATAATTTCCGCCTCATTCGCGGGAACCCCTTTCTTCAAGTATCCCCACTTCCGTGCCGCCTTTAAAGCGGTCTCGACGGCTTCGGCTCCCGAGTTCATCGGTAGCGCCATCTCCATCCCGGTGAGTTCGCAAAGTTTCGCGAGGAATCCGCCCATCTGGTCATTGTGGAACGCACGCGAAGTCAGCGTGATTCGGTCCGCTTGGTCCTTGAGGGCGGCGATAATCTTCGGATGCCGATGCCCCTGGTTCAGCGCCGAATACGCGCTCAAGCAATCGAGGTAGCGCCGTCCTTCGACGTCGGTTACCCACGCGCCTTCCCCACGCTCGATTACGATCGGAAGAGGGTGGTAGTTATGCGCGCCGAATCGGTCGGCGGTTTCGATCAGCGTTTCCGTTTTCGATTTCATTTCGCCGCCCCTTTCGTTTCCTTCCGGGCACGATCGACTACTCTGAGAAACGTTCGATCATGGCAAACCCAGCTGGCCGACCGGCGAGCACATTCCGCGACGGTCTTTTCGGCCATCGGTTTCGCCTTCTCCTGCGCAAGCAGTCGATCGCGGACCGGCGCGAGCGCGGGAACCATACCGGCCCAATCAGCATAGATGCCACACCGGCATTTCTCGGCGCAGGTCTTGATCCGCGATTCACTAAAGAACGCTTTCAAAGATTCCGGTGAGGATCCATCGAGGGTTTCTTTTACCCGAGCTTCCATCAACATCGGTAGGGCCGCGAGCGCGGTCGAGGAAAGATTTTTCAACGTTTCCTTGCAGATCTTAGTCCCGTCGACCTCGGCGCGAATCAAGGTTTGCATCGCCGCGAGCCGATCGTACTCCGCGCCGGCCCCGAGGCTCATTGCGGAGTTTAATATCCCGAGTACCAACAATAAACCAAAGTAGAGTTTTTTCATTTCCAGAGGACCCTGAGCGGAAGCGGATGCCGCTCCCCATCGTTTAAAACCACAGATACCCGAGCGCCGTCGGCGCTTTCTTCGGCAGAGAGTTCATCGAACGCGGCACCTGAGAGCTGTTCAAGCTTCAGCGGGTGGCGCTTGGAATCGATGGCCTCGCCGCGAATTTTTCCCTTCACGTTGATCCCGTCGACGGCGATATCGAATTCCGAGAAAAGCATGCCCCGTTCACGCACCTCGTAGATGAGGGTGTTGATCCAGTCCGAAAAGAGCCAATCCGAATCGGAGCTTTCGCAAAAGATCACGACTTCTTCCGTCGGGCGAATCGTCGCGACGTCGGTAATCAGACCGAAAAAGCCCGTGGCCGCGGACTGAAACGCCTCGGTCAAGGACTTGCCGCGCGCTTGGAGGTGCGGAAAGCTTCGTCCCTTGCGATCGGTCCATTCTGTGATTTGCACGGCCATAAGAGAATTGTAGACTCGCTTCATATGCTGATCGAGCGAAATGAACTGCAATACGAATTCGGCGCCGCCCGCTTCGATGCGCGTCAAGACCGCGATCGAACCTTCCTCGGCTGGGTCTTCGACCAATTCCTTTACGGCGAAGTGACCGGAATCCAGTGCGGCCATTGGCTCTACCGTGCGCCCACCCTCGCCGCTGCGAGCTTTCTCGCGCGTCAGGCCTCCGAAGAACTTTCGCACGTAAAACGCATCCGAAAAATTCAAGACCTTCTCGGCGTAAAGCCGGCCGCCGCTCATCCGGCGGTGAAGTTTCTTTCGACGGGCATGATGGGCGGGAGCTGGGGCGAACACGTCTGCCTCGAGATGGCACTCGGCGAGGGGCTAGTCCTGACGATTTTCTACGCGCTCGCGACGACGATCGCCGACGACGAGATCCGAAAGATCGTCGAGAGCGCCTGCCTCGATGAAGAACGCCACGTGACTTTCGGCGAGACTGAAACGGTGGCTTGG
>JBBQMV010000005.1:0-26842 GCA_038329315.1 Bdellovibrionia bacterium
ACGCAATCCTCGACTCCTACCGTAAAACTTCGCTCGCCGGTTAAGCGTCAAACCGCTGACCATCGTCATTCTCGACGTGTATCGCTTGCTCGGCATCCCGCGAGTTCGGTAAACTATTTACGTGGCCCGCACTGAAACTCACGCCTCAAATCCCGCTTCTCTCGAGTCGCTCATGGCGAGTCGACGCGTCGAGGCATGGATCCTTTGTCTCCCGGAATCCGATGTGGAACCGGACGCGACGTTTCTCTGTCTCGATTGGCGATTCCGCGGCGCCGTAGCGCGCGCACTCCAGACCGGTGCGATCTCGCGCGAGTCGGGCGCCGTCTCGCTTCTTCCCTGTACCCGACCCGTTTCGGATACGGGTCGCGAGACCTTTCGGATTCTCACGCTCGGTGTGCGAGATCGGAAAAACATTTCTGCGACGGAACTCGCGCGCCTCGTGCGCAACGTCGATGGTCTCGGTTTGAAAAGCATCGGTTTCTCGGCTTCGGATTTTGGATGGTCCACCGCCGAAGCGAAAAAACGTTTCCCGAAGAATGGAGCCGAACTTTGCGTGATCGAGTAAAGCCCGCTGGCGAGCCTGGCTCGCGCCCATGGGTCGACGGCTTCGACGCCTTCCACTCGCCTCGCCTTAGCCCGGCGGACGGCCTGGACTCGGCTGCTTCGCTCTTCACGGCTTCGCCGATCGAATCGCTCGAACTTCTGAAAGAACTCGGCGACATCGCCGCAGCGTCGATCTTCGCGACGGAAATTTTCCTCGGGAACACCGAACCGGTCCCGGTCGCCGAGGCTGCCGCGGCCCCCTCTCCATCCGTTCCGGCGCCGATAGCGGCAGCCGCGCCGAGCGCGAAAACTCCGACCTCGGACGATCGACTCATGGAAGCGCTTCTCGAATACCATCGCCTCCGCGGACCGAAACTCGGCGCGAAGTCTTCGCCACGTCCTTCTGCCGAAACGAACTTCTCGCGGGCGGACTCGACCGCCGCCGATTCGGGCCACCGGTTTAGCTCGGTCGAAATTCCTGTCATCCAAGACGTAGTGCCGAAGACGTCTCCCGGCGGAATTCGCGCCTCGCGCCCCGTGCAGACCATTTTAAAACCGAAACCGCGATCATGACCCCGCCAAAGTCGCCTGCGGCCAAATCCAAACCGACGCTCCCCGATTTCCGGGGACTCGTCGGGCTTCGTCGCCGCTGGCGCGCCTTTCACGAAAAACAAGACCGCGAGAACGCGGACCGCGTCTTTCGGGAAGCGGGCATCGAAGCCATCACCGATCTCGATTTGAAATTTTTTCCCCATTTTTTTCGGCAGAAGCTGAACGAATTCGGCCGCGACTGGGAACGGACGCTCGCCGCCCAAGCCCTCCGCGAGGGCTTTACTTTTTATCGCCTCCAACTCTCGATCGGGGTCGACGACGTGCTCGTCCTTCATCACTGGATCGAAGCGGCGTTTGGCGATTACGGCGCCGCCTTGTTTTTCGAAAGCAACGGGATTCACGCCCTCAATGCGGGCGTCTGGGATTCGATTTTCTACTTCACTCTGAAATCGGATCTCGAACCGGACTCACTCGGGTTCGCAAAAGCGCCCGGCGTCCGAGGCTCCGCGAACCTTCTGAGGATCGCATGAGACTCGTCGACTATCTCGTCCTCCTTCTCCAAGCCCACGCCGAAACGCTCAAACGCCTCGGCGCATTTTTTGGCGAGGAAAACCTCGTCCATCTCCTCGAAGACGCTGGCGAATCGTTCGATGACCGTAAACTCGCCGGACTCGATCCCCCGAAATTCGCCCAAACTTCGGCCGCATCGATCACCTGGATCGACACCCCGACCCCGCATTCAAACGCGAGTGCTTACGCGGAACTCGAAGGTACCGTTCACGAACTCGCCCTTCCGGAAGTGCTCGAGTTTCACCTCTGGGCCTACCCCCATTACCGCGCGTTCATCGAAAGCTCGATCGATCTAAATGCCCGACTCGCCCCGGGCGGGGGAGAATCAGGTACTGCGCTCATCGACGAAACGATCGCCGCCGCGGACGCATGGGCTCGCTCGCTCGCGATTCCGCCCGCCGTCTCGGCGGCTGCGTTCAAGGCGGCCCAGGTGCCGTGGATCCGCTTCCGCACGGAAGCGCTAAAAAAGATGGGCCGTCGTCCGCTCGGCGCGGTCTAAATCACCAGTCCGAAGAAGATCCGCCGCCGCCGAAGCTTCCGCCGCCGCCGCTGAATCCACCACCACCACCGCTGCCGCCCCAATCGCCGCCAAACCCGCCGAATCCGCCGCCACCGGCGCTCATCAGTGCTTTGGACAGCCCGAAACCGACTAAACCCGCGATCAGTCCGGCGATCAGTCCGTAGAGCATTGCGGGCATGAAGAGGATACCCGCGACACCACCCACGAGCAGAGCCCGCCAGATTTTTCCGAATGCGCCTAGAACGAGGAGAATTAAAAACCCCGGAAGCAGGTGGAAAATCTGAGCATCGGCGGGCTCGCCCCGGTCCCGGCGCCCCGGGCGAACGGCGGCATCTTCGCCTGGCTTCCCCTCGGCGATCGTGATCATCGCACGAACGCCGGCGTAGATTCCGTCCGACATTCGATTCCGCCGAATCGCCGGTTTCACGATCTCCTCGAGAATTCGGAAGGTCGTCGCGTCGGGCATCTCACCTTCGAGTCCGTACCCGACCTCGATCCGCATTTTACGCTCATTCGGGGCGATGATGAAAATCGCACCGCGGTCTTGGGCCTCTTTCTGCTTCGACCCGATCTTCCAGGCCTCGGCGAGCTGGATCCCGTATTGTTCGATAGAAAGGCCCTGGAGCGAGCTCGCGACGAGAACCGCGATCTGGGCCTTTCCCGACTGCGATAGCGCCCGGAGATCCGATTCGAGACTCATCAGTTCTTTTCCGGAGATAACACCGACCTGATCGACGACCGGGCCGGTGAGTGTAGGCGCCTTGAAGTCGCCATCCGCGTAAGCGGTCCCGCAAATTGCGATGAAAAGTGAAGCGGCCCAAAGTAGCTTAGGAATTCGATTTCTCATCCGTCCGTCCGCAAATCGTCGGAGAGTTCGTTTTCTCGGTTCGCGTCCGGTGGAAAATGGCGGGCGAGTATCGCGCCGATCGAATCGATCACTGCGATCAAACCTTCGACCGGGCGGCCCTCACTAGCCGCTTTCGAAAACGCCGCGGTTACACCGTGCCAGACCTCGGTTCCCTCCTTCGCCATCACGACGGTTTGGATGCCCGAATCCGCGACGATCTCGATCCGGCGCTCGAGAAGCGCGACCATTACGAGAATGCCGATTCGTTCGCGCGTATTACCGCACCCTTGCTGGGTAAACTCGGCGAGTGCGCGGCGGTGAACGATCGTCGTCGTCTGTTTTTTTCCGAGAACGAGGCGCGCCACCCCGGGGATCATGCCGCAAAACGCCCCGAGCAGAATCCCACCGACGGTGATGAACAAGAGTTCCTGGGCGTCGAGTGGCCAGGTTCGGTAAACGCCCCAGGCCTCGCCCCCGAGGAGCGCGGCCGCAAATCCAAGAAGGCCCGTTTGGTACTTTATCCAGCCGTATTCACCCGCATCCGCGATGACGAGCGGCACGAGTTCACCGCGCGTCGTTCCTTCGAACTTCCGAACCGCGTCGCGAACGGACGTAAAATCAGCGGGCTTTAGGCGCGCCATCTTTAGAACTGAACCTTCGGAGCCACTTCCGAGCCCGCGGTCGCTTCGAACGTCGCCTTCGGCTCGACGTGTAGGATATATTTCGCCGTCAAGTTCGTCGGGAAGAAACGCACTTCCTTGTTAAACTCGGCGACCGTGTCGATGTAACGCTTCCGAGCAACGGAAATCCGATTTTCCGTTCCTTCGAGTTGGGCGGATAACGTCATGAAATTTTGGTTCGCCTTCAGGTCGGGATACTGTTCCTTCAGAACGACGAGCTTCGAGAGCGCTTGGGTCAGATCACCCTGGGCGGCTTGGAACCGTTTTAACGCTTCCGGATCCTGGAGCTTGCTCGCATCGATCGTCACACTCATCGCCTTCGCGCGCGCATTGACTACGCCCTCGAGCGTCGCCTGCTCGTGTTTCGCATAGCCCTTCACGGTTTCGACGAGATTCGGGATCAGGTCGATGCGGCGTTGGTATTGGTTTTGGACTTCGGCCCAGCTGCCTTTGACCTGTTCGTCGAGGCCCTGGATCGAGTTGTAGCCGCAGCTGGAGAGCAGGAGGGATGCTACGGCTAGGAAAGTGAGGATGAGACGTGACTGGGTTTTCGTTTTCATGGGTTTCCCTTTTCTATTTTGTTCTTGCCCGCTTTCACGGGCTATTGCTTTCGCGGGCATATTTATAAATCAGCCCAAGTCGCTCCCGTCGCGACGTTCACTTTTAGCGGGATATCCAACTTCAAAATTCCGTCGAACGCATGCTCCATCGCATGCACGACGAGCGCCTTCACCTTTTCGACTTCCGAGACCGGAGTATCGAGTACGAATTCGTCGTGCACCTGGAGGACAAGTTTCGCGGCGAAATTCCCTTTCGTCAGTTCATCGTCGATTCGGATCATCGCGAGCTTCATCATGTCCGCGGCCGTTCCCTGAATCGGCGTATTCATCGCCATTCGCTCGGCCTGCGAGCGCATCGCCGGATTTTTCGCGTTGATGTCCCGAAGCTCTCGTCTCCGTCCGAGCAGGGTCGTACTTTCGCCCCTTTCCTTCGCGCCGACGATCAGCCCGTCGAGGAAGTTTTTCACGCCCGAATAGCGCTCGAAATACTTCGTAATCATGTTCTTCGCTTCGGTTCGCGAGATCCCGAGCTCTTCGGCGAGTCCGAAGGCACTCTTTCCGTACATCAAACCGAAATTAATCGCCTTTGCGGCTGAACGCTGCTCGTCGGTCACCCTTTCCGGCTTCACTTCGAAAATTTCGGAAGCGGTCCGACGGTGAACGTCCTCGTCCTTCTGGAAACTTTCAATGAGGTCCTTGTCGCCGCTCATTTGGGCGAGAATGCGCAACTCGATTTGGGAATAGTCAGCCGAGACGAATACATTCCCCTTCGTAGGGATAAAGGCCCGGCGGATTTTCTGGCCCCGTTCGGAGCGAACGGGAATGTTTTGAAGATTCGGATCGGAACTCGAAAGGCGCCCGGTGGCGGCCACCGTCTGGTGAAATCCTGCGTGAATCTTCCCATCTTTCGGGTCTTTCATCGTCGGAAGGGGTTCGACATAGGTGCCCATTAGCTTCGCGATCTCGCGGTGCTGAAGGATGAGACGCGGTACTTCGTGCAGCGGCGCGAGCGTCTGGAGTACCGAGGCGTCGGTCGAAAAGCCGGTCTTCGTCTTTCCCTGGGTCGGAAGTCCGAGCTCGTTAAAGAGAAGCTCGCCGAGTTGCTTCGGGCTATTTAGGTTAATCGGACCCTTCGTAAATTTTTGGATCTTGGCGTCGACCTTTTCGATATCCGCTTTGAATTCGACGGCGATTTTTTTCAGGTAGTCCGTATCGATGGAAATCCCAGTGCGCTCCATCTTACTGAGGATCTGAACGAGCGGAAGGTCGACTTCAGCGAAAATGCGCATCAGTCCCGCCGCTTGGAGCTTCGGTCGCATTTCTTTCCAAAGGTTCAGCGCGACCCACGCGTCTTCCGCGGAGTACCGAGTGGCGACATCGATCGGAATGAGATCGAAAGGAACCTGGTCCTTCCCTTTTCCACAGACCGATTCGTAGGTCATCGTCTGGTAAGCGAGGCGCTTCCCGGCAACGGTTTCGAGATTATGCCGTCCTTCCGGATCGAGGACGTAGTCGGCGACCATCGTGTCCGCGCCGATACCGTCCGCGATGATTCCCATCTCGGCGAGCACCGAGAAGTCGTATTTCAAATTATGGCCGACCTTCTTCCGCTTCGGGTCCATTAAGATCGGGCGGAGTTTGTCCAAAACGAATTTCTCGGGGAGTTGGTCGATGTTCGAGCCCCGATGCCCGACCGGGATGTAGTAACCCTTCGTCGGCGTCGGCGCGATTGCGATACCAACGAGGTGCGCTTCCCGCGGGTTCAGCGAAGTCGTTTCGAGATCGAATCCGAATTCGTCGGTCTTCTCGAGTTGGACGAGGACGTCGATGAGCTGCTTTTCCGTGAGTACCGATTCGAAAGTGTCCTTCGTCGCGACGAGCGTCGCGCCCGGAGTATTGCGGGCTTCGGCAGCGGCGACGGCGGCGCGGGCGTAGGCTTGCGGCGCGGCGTCCGCATCACTGAAATCGATCTCGGCTAAACGCGCGGAACTCGACATCGAATCAGCACTCACTTCGGTAGTGGCGCCACTATTCGTCGCTTGGCCCTTCCCCCATTTTTCGCGCAGAGATTTTAAATTGAGCTCGTCGAGAAGGGCGAGGCACTCGGGTCCGACGGCGATGACCCCACCTTCGAACGGGACCAGCATCGCGTTAAAGTCGACTTTCGCATCATCGACGTTAAAGAGCGTCGCGAGCTCCTGTGAAAGGTACGCGTCCTTTTCGTTCGCGGCGATCGTCTCGCCTTTCTTCCCTTTAATTTTTCCGGCTTTCGCGGCCTTCACGACCCCGTCGAGGGTATCGAATTCCTTCAGAAGATCGACGGCGCCCTTCGGTCCGATCGACGGCACGCCCGGGATGTTATCCGAGGAGTCGCCGACGAGCGCGAGGTAGTCACGGATCTGATCGGCGCGCACGCCGAACTTCTCTTGGACTTCGGCGGGACCATAAACGACGCCCTTCATGGTGTCCCAAACCTTCACCCGCTTCGTCACGAGCTGCATGAGGTCCTTATCACCGGTGACGACCATGACTTCGTGATTTGGATTTTCTTCCGTCCACCGATGGGTCAGCGTCCCGATCAGATCGTCGGCTTCGACGGTGCTCTTCCGAATCGAATGGAGCTTCATTTTCGCGATGAGATCTTCGATGCGGTCGAACTGCGGAATGAGGTCGTCCGGGGTTTCCGAGCGGTGTGCCTTGTACTCCGGGTACACTTCTTTACGAAACGAAGGTTCCTTCGAATCGTAAACGATCGTCAGGTATTTCGGATTCGCTTCTTCGATCAGCTTTCCGAGCATCGCGGCGACGCCATAGACGGCATTCGTCGGTTCGCCCGTCCGACTCGATAAACTCCGGATCGCGAAAAACGCGCGGAAAATGAACGAGGAGACGTCGACGAGGAAGAGCGTGTTTTCGCGCGCGGTAGGCGTAAGTTTCATGTCCGGGGAGCGTACTCTCGACGGAGGCGAAATTCATCAACGATACGGTGCGTTACACGTTGATAAACAAAGCCTGTCACGGGACAGGTCGGCGACTTCGAAAACCGAGTTCCGGCGCCGGAGACCCTCACGCGTCAAACCGCGTTTCTCGCCTCCCCCCCGAATGGCCGTGATAACTTAACTCCATGTCTGCTCCGGCGAAAAAATCAGTCATTCTTCTCCATGGTGGGCCTGCCCTCTCGAATTATTTCGGTCCGCTCGAGTCGTACCTCCGCGACCATTTTCAGGTTCTCGCTTACGTCCAAACCGCGAGGACGATCCCGGACCTCATCGCCGAACTCGAGTCCCACGTCCAAGCGATCATTCGGCGCGATGGCCAGACGCCGATTCTCGTCGGGCACTCCTGGGGAGCGACGCTTGCGCTTCTCTATGCGGCCGCGCACGCCACAAAACCGAAGCTCCTCCCCCCGAAATTAGTCGTCCTCGGGACCGGGCCGCTCGAACTCGAAACGAAGGTGCGCTTCCGCGCGAACCTCACCGCGCGCATTCCGCCGTCGGTTCAGTCGAAACTCGATCTTCTCGACGAAGAATTCGATCAGTCTGAAGACCCGTCGATCCGCGGTCCACTCCAGATTCGGTACCAAGACCTCATCACGCCGTACTATAATGTCGACCCGGAGTCGACGAAACGCCTTCCCCATTCCGTTTGGGACACCGCCTCGTTCGAAGCGATCTCGGAAGAACTCGGTACGAAAATCGAAGCCGGCACGATTCCGAAAATTCTTTCGCGAGTGACCGTGCCGGTCGTTTCGTTTCATGGCGCATCGGATCCGATTCCTCACGACCGGACCCACGCATTTTTCCGTGCGCACCTCAGCGCGTTCCGCGCGAATACGTACATGGGCGCCGGGCACTTCCCGTGGGTCGAGCCGAACGGAATCGGGGAGCGGTACCTCGCGGATGTCGCGGCGGAGATTGCTCGCTAAAGCTCGAATTTTGGCTCGCTAAAGCTCGACGACTTCCGTGTCCGCCATCACATCCCCGAGCCGCTGTCCGCGCGGAGCGCGGACGAGCAGATAGATCTCGACGACCATGAGCGGAAAACCAATGAGCGCGAGAATCGCCCAACCCCAAATCGGGATGAGGGCGAAAAACGTTGCGACGCCGACCGGCGCATTCCGGAAAATCGAATCGCGGTAACGGAGCGCCGGCTTTCCGTCCTGACCGACTTTGTTCGCGCCGGGCTTCAGCGAGATCGCGCGCAGCTTGAGTAGCTTCTTCCCAATGCTCTGGCCCGAGAATCCTTTGATCGGAAGCGCATCCGCGAGAATCGAATAGAGGAAACCGACGAGTGGGCCGACCGGATAAAACGCCGCGGCCGCGAGCATGACGACGGCGAGATCAATAAACTTCGCGCCCACCCGACGAATCGGGTTTGCTCGACGATTTTCGCGATTCGGTACTCCATCTGTCGTACGACCGTCGTTTCCCGTCATTGCGGCTTAGGTTTTTCCTTCCAGAAAAAAGCGGTCAAGAAGATCGACCAGGCTATGGAAAGCGAAGATATGGGATTCCTGGATCCGCGAAGAGTTTTTACCGATCTCCACGTTAATCGAAATGTCCGACATCGGCTTCAACTTGCCGCCCGTTCCGCCGGTCAGGCCGATCACCTTCGCGCCGATTTTTTTCGCGGCTTCGACGGCGAGGAGAACATTTTTCGAATTTCCGGAAGTCGAAATCGCAAGGATCACGTCCTCCTTTTTCGCCAGGGCTTGGACCTGCTTTTCGAAAACGACGTCGTAACCGAAATCGTTTCCGATCGCGGTCAGGTTCGAGGAATCGGTCGTGAGGGCGATCGCCGGTAGAGGGCGCCGATCGACGAGCATCCGGCCAACCATTTCGGCAGCCATATGCTGGGCGTCGGCAGCGGAGCCGCCGTTCCCAAAAATCAGAATTTTCCCACCACTGTGCACCGCGTTCGCCATGGCGCGCGCCCCCTCGATAAGCGCTGCGGCATTCTGCTCGAAGAAGTGGCGTTTAATGGCCATCGATTCTTCAAAAGTTTCTTGGAGATACGACTCCGGAGTGCTCGCTGGCTTCATGACTTTCTTTTACCCCTACCCCTGATATATCCTGGTATTAGGAAGAGAGTAACAAATCGCTGACTCTCCAGGGAGTGAAAAATGGCCAATTCCAAGAACGTCTACGAAGCTACCGATAGTAATTTTCCGACCGATGTAGCCGCCGCTGCTGGCCTCACGATGATCGATTTTTGGGCCGAATGGTGCGGACCGTGCCGGATGCTCGGACCTACGATCGAAGAAGTCGCGGACGAATTCGCCGGTAAAGTAAAAGTCTTCAAGATGAACGTCGACAACAACCAAGAGACCCCAGCAAAATTCCACATTCGCGGGATCCCGACGGTGATCTTCTTCAAAAACGGGCAACCCGTGGATCAGCTTGTGGGGAATCAGCCTAAGGATGTCATCATTCAGACCATTCAGAAGCATTTGGGCTGAAATCCGATTCAGTTCGATGTCCGAAGTTAGAGTCGAGTTTCGATTTCGGTTTTAAGTTTGGAGAAAAGTTTCGCCCCGCTTGGCCTTTGGCCTCGCGGGGTTTTTCCTTTTGGGGAGGATCGTCGCGCCAATCGATTGACGCGTTTTCGGAAAATCCCCGAGAAATCGCGCAGTTCGATTGACTCTAACCGTTCGTCCGTTATCCTTGGATAAAGCAGTACTAATTTCGTTTTACATCGTCGGCTCACGAAGCGCTGACAAGGAAGAGAGAGTCCATGGAATCGCAGGGCTTCATCGGCGGCATCATTCACGCCTTTCAAATTAGTCCCCTTACCGTCACCCCGATTTTCGTGTGCATGGCCGTGGCCGTCGCGTTCGTGATCGAACGCTACATCACGCTTTTCACGAAGCTGAATGTCGACGGTGCTTCGTTCATGTTCGAGATCCAAAAGTACGTTCTCGCGAACGACCTCGACGGTGCGATTCGGATCTGTAATGGCGCCTCCCAAGCCGCACTTCCGAAAGTCATCAAGGCCGGCCTCCAACGGGCCTCCCGCGATGAGCAACAAATTCAAAACGCGATCGACGCTGCGACTCTCGAAGTCGCTCCGAAAGTCGAAAGACGCCTCGGTTACCTCGCGCTGATTGCGAACATCGCGACCCTTCTCGGACTCCTCGGAACGATCACGGGCCTCATCAAGGCCTTCGAAGCCATCGCCGTCGCCGACCCAGCGAAGCGCCAAGAGATTCTCGCGAACGGGATTTCGGAAGCCATGAACGCCACCGCCCTCGGTCTCGTCACCGCGATTTTCGCGATGGTCATGCACTCGATCCTCGCGAACCGCGCTCAAAAAATCATCGAAGAGATCGACGAATTCGGCGTGAAGCTGATCGATCTTCTCTCCGCCCGCAAATACCGCCACTCGTCCGAAAAAGTCGACTGAGGTTCTCGCGATGCTGAGACGCCCAAGCGCCCGAAGAAAAGTAGGAACCGAGCAGATCGCGCTGAACCTCGTCCCGATGATGGACACGTTCGTCACGCTGATCGCGTTCCTGCTCTACACGATGGCGTTCATCGTGATGACTCACGTGGAAACGCCTCTTCCGACGGCCAGCCCGACGGAAGTCGCGGAGAAGCTGAAAGAAAAGCCGCTCCAACTCACGGTTTCGTTCCGCAAGGACGAGACCGAAATTTGGTCACCTTTCAAGAAGATCGAAGCGAAGAAAATTCCGAACACGCCCGAAGGAACTCCGGACGTCGCCGCGATTCACGCTCGCCTGGTCGAAGTGAAGCAGCAATTCCCGAACGAAAAGCAAGTCGTGCTCGCGCCGAACGGTTCGATCTCTTACGACTCGCTCATCGCTTCGATGGACGGGATTCGGATGCTCGACGCGACCGATCCGATCATCACCGTGAAGTCCGACACCGGCGTGGACCAAGCACTCAAGCTCCTTTTCCCGGAAGTCGTTTTCGGGAACATTTTAAGTAACGATTAGAGGAAGCGATGCCAGCTTTTCGTTCCATTCGAACCCGCCGCCGCAAGAAGATTCTGAATAAAGGATTTGAGCTCCAGCTCACCTCCCTCATCGACGTTTTCGTCATTATTCTCGTCTTCCTCTTAAAATCCTACCAAACGAGTCTAAATACGCTCACGACGACCCAAGGTCTTCAGATGCCGATCTCGGCTTCGCAAGACGAGCCCCGCGACTCCCTCCAGGTCATCATTACTCCGGAAGGAATCACCTTCGAAGGCAAGCGCGTCTCCGACTTCATCCAAGACGGAAACTCTGCCGGCGCGACCGAAGGTACTTATAAGCTGAACGACACCGATATCGATGAAGGCGGACGCCGAATCGTTTCCCTTTTCAACACGCTCGTCGCGGCTCGAGAAAAGTCCGAACTTTTGAAGGCGAAGTCTCCTTATCGCGACGACAAGGGCAACCCCCTCCCGTTCGATGGGGTTCTCGCCGTAACCGCCGACAAGCGGATCCACTACGATACCCTCCGCAAGATCATGTACACCGCGGGTGCCGCCGGATTTAAGACCTTCCGCTTTATCGCGCTGAAGAAAGAGACCTAAGTTTTCACCACGGGGCTGGGCGATTCTTCGGACGTGATCGCGCGCCAGAACTCCGGACTCGGTTCGGGCGGGGACAACATCGTCGCCTTTTCGCCCGCGAGAAACCGCCCGACCATGCTGTGAAAAGCCGTGAGATACGCCGGGAGCGTCCAGCGCCCGAAGAGCGTGCATCCCCCTTCGTACTTCTGGCAGACGTATTCCTCCGGCGTAACGACGTAACTTGCGAATCCGTTCGCGTATCCCTGGATGACGACGCGCTCGGTGCCCGACGTCGCGAGAAGCTGTTCAAGCGTCTTCCGAAGGCGCATGCCCGAGACCGTCGTGAATTCGGCAGGCACGCACGCGAGGGCGAGGCCGCCAATCCGGACGAGCTGAATCGGTAGAACTTGGGGAGTAAATGGCCGCTCGCGGAGGGCCGGATTCTTCGCCCAACGCTTCAGCGTGCCGACGACCGGATGGATCCAACTCGGGAAAACGAGCCGGGTCATCCGACCCGTTTCGAAGATCTCGCGCACGCCAGCACCGACGACGGTAACCTTCTTCCCCTGCACCGGATCGTCGGTCCAGGGCCAACGAGTCACTCGCCCGCCGAGACGATCGACGATCGCATTGTAAATCCGGCAAACCCAGACGACGAGTGCGATCCCGCGAATCATGATGAGCGGAGCGCCTCGGCCTTCGGCGGTTCCGTAGAGCTGGGGCACGCCGACTTCGGCCGGCCCCGTGTGGAGTCCTTGCTGACCATTTACGAAACGGGGGTCGACCGCGATCGTAGAAAAATCATGATACTCGAGTACGGCCTCGAGGCGAGGGGAAAGCGGCGGCGTTTTTTCGGCGGCATCGAAAATTTCGAGCGCTTTGCGCATCTGAATGTCTGCATTGAATGCACAGCTTCGCTCGTCATCGCGAAACGCACCCCGCATTTCACGCAGGCCGACGTGGCGACGAAAATTCGGACTCACGTCCCCCGCCGCACCCTGGGCGAATACCGCGACGAATCCCGGATGTCCTTCGCGCTCGAGCTGCGTTTCCATCCCGGTGGCGGCCAGCCCTTTATTATCGGAGTGAACGAAGTAGTGATCCCGGTGCATCGAAGTCGCGTGAACTGGAAACCAGTTCCAAGCCGCGAGCGGCTTTCCGGCGAGGTCTTCGAAACGAAGAAGGGTCATCTCGCGATCGATCGCCAAGTCCGTATCGAAGGTCCCAACCTTCTTCCCCCACTCGCGCGCTTCCGGGTTTTTTCGCCAAGCGCGGAGCGAACGATTAAACGCGACCGGCGCGTCGTCGGGGAAAATCCCGCTCGCAAATCGAATGCGTCCCGATCGCACATTCGCCAACGCGGCCTCAATCCCCGCGACCGTTGCAGAAACGTAGGCTTCAAAGACCGAAGGCACAAAGCCGTCGACGGAGAGCGCGTAGACCACGTCAGCCGCGAACCCGCCGGGCGCGCAATGAGTGTGGTTCGCCGATAGAACTAACTCTTCCCGCGCGAGTCCCGTACGGCGAAGGACTTCCACGCGAAGCGGCTCGGTAATGAAACACACCTCGAGACAAGCCATAACCAAGCGCTTTCCTTCGGGCGAAAGAATGGCAATCGTACGGGAATAGAGCGGAGTCGTCGCCCCTCGCGGGATGTGCTTGTTATCCCCATATCCGAGCATCGTTACGCCGGTAACCGGCACGGCCATTTCTCGCCGGTCGACTCCGATTTGAAATTCGTTCGCGTCCGTATTCATTCGAAGAAACTCCGTAATTGATCGTTCAAAAACATTCCCTTCGGATCGAGTTTCGCCCGAATTTCCTTATAGATTTCCCACTTCGGATAAAGCTTCGCGAGCTCCTTCCCGGTGAGTGAGTGCATCTTCCCCCAGTGCGGTCGGCCTCCGTGATTTCGGAAGATACTCTCGACGCGCCGAAAGTAATCTTCGTGGGGCATGCCTTTGTACGAGTGGACGGCGATGTATGCCGAATCGCGGCCGTACGCCGGCGAAAGGAGGATGTCGTCGCCCTTTACGAAGCGGCACTCGATCGGAAAATGGACCCGAATACGCTCTCGCTCGATCATCTCCATGATTTCTTTCACGGCGTCCGGCATCGCGGTCGCGGGGATGCTGTATTCCATTTCTTGGAAACGTACGAGTCGCGGCGTCCGGAAAATCCGGTGGGACCAGTCGCATTTCGAAACCGCGCCGACCGTCCAGCCGCAGAGCCGCGCAATCGATGAGGTCGAACCCGGAACCCATCGGCTAATTTCGCTGAGGACCTTAAAGACCACGTTCTCCAGCAGTACGTCGTTGATGAACTCGACGACTTTCGAAGACGGTTCTTCTTCGGTGACATCGACTTCCTTCGTCAGCGCGACGTCCGTATACGGGAAGGTGTAAAATTCGAAATGGCGATGCTCCCTCGCTCGTCGATCGAGATCCGCGAGGCAAGCGCGGACCGATTCCTTTTTCTGAACCAGCTTCAGCCGATAAGCCGGAATCGTTTTCAACCGGACTTGTGTGATAATACCGAGTCCTCCCAGCGAGACTTGGGCCGCCTTGAAAAGTTCCCCGTCCGCTTCCGTGAGATCCCGCACTTCACCGTCAGCGGTGACGAGTCGGATGCCCGTGAGTTGGGTCGAGACGGAACCGAACGTCTTGCCGGTTCCGTGAGTGCCGGTACTCACGGTTCCCGCGATCGACTGACGATCGATATCACCCAAGTTTTCGAGCGCACGCCCAAGACCATGCAGGAGCAGATTCAAATTCCAAAGCTTCGTTCCGCCCCAGGCGGAGACTTGGCCATCGGCGCGCGTCTCGATGATTCCCGAAAGGGAGTCCAGTGAAACGAGCCGATCTTCCGTGCGAATGAGCGGGCTAAACGAATGTCCACTCCCGATGACCCGAACTCTTCCGCCGGCCCGCCCCGTATCGGCGACCAGTTTCCGAAGCGCCGCTTCGGATTCCGGAATAGCGTAATGGGCAGGGCGAAAGCTCACTGAACCGGACCAGTTTTCGATCTGTGTTGTCATATGTTCCTCACCTACTCCTCACCCGAAGTTCTTTCCCTGACCGCGGTACGTCGGTACCGTATCGACGACGCGGTCGCCCTGAAGCAAGTAGAGCGCATCGAAACGTTCACAAAGCTCGCCGGCTTTCGCGTGCCGAAAAAATACCGGATCGCCGATCTTGAGTGCGGCCGCACCCATTCCACCCACCGGCGTTTGGACTTCCCCCGGACCTTCAAGCGGGAAGAGTTGAAGGTCGGGCGGAAGGTAGGGCGTCGGAAGCTTTTCTTTTCCGGCGGTTCCCGAGGCGATATAGCCGCCACCGAAACACGTCGCGGCCTGACGCTCGGACTTCCGCGAAACCGAGAGCGCGAAGCCGGCGGCCGGTTCGTGCCGAAAGTTTCGGTATCCATCGAAGAGCGTCGGCGAGTACAAGCCGCTTCCGGCGGCGAGTTCCGTCACCGAAGGGTCGGTTCGGGTTTGTTCGAAACTCCCCGTTCCTCCGCCATTTACGAATCGCGGTGCATAGCCGGCAAGCTGGATCAGACGAACGAACTCCGCACGACGGGCGGCGACTTTCGGCCAGGTCCACCGCTTCAGGACGCGAGCGGCGAACGATCGGTCGTCGACGCCCGCGATCTGGGCTTCGTACCCCATCACTCCGTCGAACTGGAGTAACGGATGGAGCGGAAGGGCGGCCAGGAGCGCAGAGAGACGTTCGCCCGTACTCAACCACGAGCGATGGACGCCGAAATGAATGCCCGGAAGGCTCACCGAAAGGTCGAAGTCGAACGCAAACCGAATTGGAAATCCGCCGGCGGAGGCAGCGGTCGAAAGGATCTTCAGGTGCTCGGGACGATCGACCATTAACGTGATTTCGGCCCCGCGTTTAAGCGCCGCGGTCACCGAAGCGAGCTCTTCGATCTCGATCGTCGGGTAAGCCACCACGATATCGCGGATTCCCTGGTCGGCGAGAAAGACGGCTTCGGAAGCCCGGTAAGCGAGGACCCCTCGAAATCCGGGCCGCGCCAGTATCCGCTTCAGAATCGGAACGCTGCGGATCGACTTACTCGCGACCCGAATTGGGAGCTTCCCCGCACGGGCGACGAGCGCATCGGCATTTCGATCGAGGAGATCGAGATCGATGTACGCGAACGGGCGTTCGCGCCCCGAAAATGCGCGCGCGTACCGTGAGTAGCGGGTATCGGCATCTTCGTGTGGTTTCTGGCTCATTTTTTAACCTTTTCTCCCGAGAGCGTGACGTCGATCTTTTCCGTACCGGTCGAATCGACGTGAATCGGAAAACTTACGCTCGCGATTTCACAAACCGCGTTCTTCCCGGAGAGACAGAAGTAAAAACTTCCCTGAAAGATGTAATCGGTTCCGACCTTTAGATCGGAAGGGTTCAGCGAAAGCGATTTCTCGAGGTCCTCGTGTTTCCATTCCTGCTTGAGTCGATCCTTCGGCGGGTTCCCTTCGAAAAGACGTGCGTACGAAGGAGCTTCGGCGTTCAGATGGTATCCCTCGGGCAAGAGCACCCGAATTTCGGGACTTCCGCGATTCACCTTCGCTTCGGGAAACGGCAGCGTATTCGGAAGCCGAACGCCGATGTGTTTCGCGGCGACGAGCCCTTTCGCGGAATCTTCAGCGGACTCCTGGGTTACCCCTGGCGCAAATTTTTCGCCGACGATTTTCATTCGTTCGACTTTTTTCGTGGCCTGATTCCAAAGCATGAGCCGGTGGTTGTTCGTGTCCGCAATCGCGAACAATCCTTCGTGAAGCTTCGTAATCCCGGCGGGTTCGTTTAGCCGCGTCTTCAACGCGTCCTCCGGACCGTCGACCGCGCCTTCGCCCGATTTACCGTCTCCGATGACGGTTTCCATCGTCTGCTTCGGTGGATCGTAGCGGCGAATCGAGTTGTTAAAGGAGTCCGCTACGTAAATGCCCGTAACGTCCGCGTAAAGCCCGAGCGGATGTTGGAGCTGGGCCTTCTTTCGGTCCCCGTCTCGAAATCCGAAATCGAAAAGGCCCGTTCCGACGAGCGTCCGCACGTAGCTTTCGAAATAGAATCGCAGAGAACTCGATTCGGCGTCGACAAAGTAGAGGCTTCCGAGAAGCGAGCTCACGCCGCTGGGTTGCGCGAGGGTATTTTTCTCGGCAAGAAGACCGTCGTCGATGGCTTCGACGCCGGTGCCGGCGATCACCGTGAGTTTTCCCGCTTTCAGATTCAGCGACCAAAGCTGGTGATCCCCCGCCATCGCGATGACGAGGTTATCTTCGTCCGGATGAAAAGCGAGATCCCACGGCGATGAAAGCGAAGTACTGAGCGCCGAAAGCCCTTTCGACGTTTTCGGGATACTGCCCTGCTTACCCGTACCGGCGATCGTCGAGACTGTCTTCGTCTTCAGATCGACCTTACGGATCATATGGTTTTCAGTATCCGCGACGTAGAGCACGCCCTTCGCGTCGAGGATACCCTGCGGACGGCGGAAGCGCGCGGAAGAATAACTGCCGTTCGAATTACCCGGTTCGCCTTTACCGATGCGGAAAGCGGGCTTCAGCTCGGCCGGTTTCGCCGGATCCCACTTGTAAGCCGCGATCTGGTGGTGGCTCGAATCAGAAACGAAGAGCGTTTTCGTACTTTCGTCGTACGTCAGTTTCGACGGGAAGAAAAACTCCCCTTTTGCGGCATTCTCGCGCTCTAGCGCGATTGGTAGCTTTGCAGTCGAGCGCTTCGGAAACGCCTTCATCACTTCGCGAATCGATTTCCGAAGCTCGTCGGTGTGCCCTTCCCCGCTTACGACCTTCGAAACCTCCCCGTTCGGCTGGATGAGGACGAGGGTCGGCCATGAACGCACTTCGAACGCGCGCCAAATTCGAAAATCACGATCATTCACGACCGGGTGATCGATGCCGTAACGGAGCACCGCCTGCCGAATGTGGTCCGTATCTTTCTCGTTATCGAATTTCGCGGAGTGAACGCTAATGACGACGAGATTATCCTTAAATTCTTTTTCGAGTTTCGCGATCTCCGGGATCGTATGAATACAGTTCACGCAGCAATAGGTCCAAAAATCGAGAAGCACGATCTTGTCCCGCAAGTCGTCCGTGGTCAGTGGTCGCGAAACGTTCAGCCACTTCGAGCCCGGTGTCGCGATGGTGAAGTGGGAAGTCGGAGGAATGTAATTTTTCGAGGTGTCCGCATCGTCCGCTCTGGCTTGGCCCGCGAAAAAAAAGAGCGCGCACACGAGTGCCCATTGAAAGGTCGACTTCCGTATCGAATCGTTTCTCATGGGTTTATTTTACGGATTTTCGTGCCAGAATCGAAGCTATAACCGAGGTTAAAAATGCTCCCATTCATCGGCGTAGTTTACGCGGCAGGGCTGATTCTGGGGGGAGTCCTGCGTTTCTTTCCGATCTTCCCGCCCCTGCGGACCCTTTGGTACTTGCACCTCGCTGTGAGCGAGTTAGGGATAGCCTTCGCGATTCCCTTGGCGCTCCCGCTCATCGTCATGACTGTGGTCACCGCTAAAAAGGACAGTCCTCCGTTCTCAGCCTTACAGGGGCTGCTAAATATCCTCGCGCCCATTGCGATCACCTTTGCCATGCTCCCAGTTCTGGAGACGATTGGTCAGGAACGAAATTGGATCTGGGACCTTCAATACGGATATGGGCGGGACGAGAAACCAGACACGCGGATGACGTCACCCTATGTTGGCGAACTATCCCGGCCCCTCTTTCAGTTCATGGACTTCTTTCATTTTCCCATCCATCCCTTCGCATTAAATGAAGAATTCTTGACCACCGATGGGGCGAAGCTTCCGATTTATATTTACCGCTCGCCGGTCGGAAAAGAAGGGACCCTTCATCCTTGGATTTTTAGCATTCACGGCGGAGGTTGGTCGAACGGCGATCCTCGCGATCTCGACCAGACGATCCCGTACCTCACCGAGTCTGGATACACCGTGATCGCCCCGAGCTACCGCTTCACACCCACCTATTCCTGGCCACGCCAACAAAATGACGTCGAAACGGCTTACGAGTATGCGATCAAAAACTCGGAACGACTCGGGATCGATCCGAAGCAAATATGGATTCTCGGTCGCTCGGCCGGCGGACAGCTCGCCCTCAAACTCGCTTACGATTCGAAGGTCGTCCACGACGTGAAGGGCGTGATCGCTCTCTATACCCCGACCGACCTCGACTTCGGATACCGGTGGGCTCAAGCCGCGGATATTCTGGGCTCCCGAGAAATGCTGAAGGACCTCGTCGGGACCACTCCGGATCTCGACGCCGCGAAATACCGCGCGGCTTCCCCACTCGCCGACGTACGCCCCGGCCTTCCCCCAACCCTCCTCATCCACGGACGGGCCGACCCTCTCGCATGGTATCGCCATTCGGATCGTCTCACCGACGCGCTCCGGGCCGCGAAGGACCGCGTCGTTCATATCGAGCTTCCGTGGGCGACCCACGGTTTCGATTATTTCCCGAACTCTCCCAGCGGTCAGATCACACGAAACGCGATCCTCCGCTTTATGGAAAATCCGTAACGGAAAGCCGGATTACTGTTTCCCAGTTCGCGCGAACTTGAACGGGAAGGTGAACTGGACGGTTCCGCCCTGCGGAACTGGGAAGTCGATCCGGCGAAGCACTCCGAGCACGCAGCGCTCGACATTCGCGTTCCCCATCGTCGACGTCTTCACACCGGCGTCGGTGATTCGCCCGGACGATCCGATGACCGATGTCGTCGTGATCGTACCCGAGAGATTCGGAAGTCCCGCGTTCACTTCTTTTTCGTAGCAGTACCGGAACGCATCTTTATGCGCTTCGATCGCCGCTGCGATAGCCGAGGTGTCCATCGAACCGGAGACGACGCCTTCACCATCTCCGCCGAGGCGAAGGGCAACGCGTGAGCCACCACCGATGATGCCCGCACCCTTACCGGCCGCGCCCATCCCCGTACCGACTCGTCCGCCGCCGCGACCTTTATCGGCGAGACCGCCGAGGCCTTCCGCATCGCCACCGCCGCCGCTTCCTTCACCGGAAAGTGCTTGGCCGCCTTTACCGAGGGTCGAGAAGTTACCGAAGCCCTTCAGTTCCGAACCGCCCGTACCGAGTTTCGCCGCGGTATTTCCGAGGATATTTCCGACGGCACTTGCGGCGCCCTTTAGAAGATCGACGTTCCCTTGGTCTTGGACCTGGGAATTCCCGCCGCCTTTACCTTTACCGCCCTGGGGAGAGGTCCGCTTCGCTTCTTCTTGGTGAGTCTTATTCGCAGCCGCGTTCTTCGTTCCGCGCTCGCCCGCTTTACCTTTCGCCTTCGCGCCAGCACCTTCTTTGGCTTCGGACTGCTTGTGCGCACCCTTGCCGCCCTTGACGTTCTTTTCCGCTACTTTCGGAGCCACGACGATGGTCTTCGCCGGATCCTTCTTATGTTCCGGCTTTACTTCGATCTTCACCTGTTTTGGTGGCTCTACCTTTTTCACTTCAGGCTCTGGAGGCGTGACCTTCTTCTCCGGCGGTGGCGGGATATCTTTCGGTGGAGGGATATTCACGACCGGTTGGTAAATGATCGTCGCGAGTCGCTCCGGGAGCTGCTCGACTTCGATATTTTGGTTCAGCTGGACGTTCATAGCCGCGACGATAAACGCGGCGGTAAGACCGAGCGAACCGAAGAGAACGTTCCGCATAAACGGATCGCGCTCGAGAAGACGGCGCGACTTCAGTCGCGGAGGGGCCGCCGTGTAGGAGAAGTAGAAGTCGATATCGCCAAGCTTCACCTTAGCGAACTCGTTTTTACCGAGGTTGAGACTGTTCGAGCCCGTCACTTGGCGAAACTGTTCCAGCGACATCAGCTGGCCCTGACGCTGAATCACGCCCTTCATGCTCGGATCGAGGGAGATCTGGTAGCCGTCGCCTCCCTTAACTGCAATCGGATAGAGCGTACTCGAGAGCGTCGACGGAATCGCGAAATCGGCCGAACGATCGGCACCGATGGTGACGTCACCTTCGTTCACGAAATGCTCGACATCGAGAATCGTCGCCGACCAGGACATCACGACTTCGAGCGCTTGCTTCGAAGTCGGACGATAATCGAAAATCTCGTAAACTTCGCGTTCGTCCTGAAGGTTCAACGGCGCGAGATCTTCCTTCTCATCGGAGATGAGTTTTCCGTACGACGTTTCGCGAACCCGGTCAGTGACCTTCACGGCGTTCGGATCTTCGACGTTAAACTTCATGCGGAAGCGACCGACGGTAATTTCGTCGCCTGTCTTAATCGTCGCGGTGACGTGCTTCGTTCCGTTGATAAATACGCCGGTATCGGAAGCCAAGTCGAAAATCATCGCGCGCGGACTACCGTTCGCTTCGGTCGTGACTTCGATCACGGCATGAATCGGAGAAACGCCGTCGCCCTGAAGAAGGACGTCGGCCGAGACGACGGATCCGAGTACGATCCGGTCTTTATTCAGGCGATAAATTCGCCCCGCGGTCGGCGCCGTTTGGCTGAGGACGACGAGGTGTCTCGGAGCGCCCGTCGCGACGGTGGCGTCTGCGGGGGTCGGGCTTGGAATCGGCTTCTTTGGGATATCGCTCATACGCTCTTCCTATTTCGCCATCACCACGTCGCGAAGCATTTCGCGGTGGAAATTTTTACGACGCTTCACCAGGGAATCAAACTTTTCGTCAGTCTTCCGTTGGAAATAAAAATCGCCCGGATTCCGAAGTTCGCCGGTGATCGAGAGTCCTTCGAAATCGACGTCTTGCTGCTTGGGATAAACGATCTTGGGTGCGCGACTCGGAGCGGCCTTAGCCGTCTTCACGACTTTCGCGCGCGGATGATGACGAGGTTCGGCGGCCGAAGCGTGCATGGCGTAAAGGAGCCCAGCTCCAAATGAAACCACTCCGATCGTTCCTAAAATCATCGCTTTGAAAGATTTGCTCATGCCGTTTTCCATCACTTCTTACTCTTCCAATCTTTACAGATGTCCCCTAAGTGCTGGACGGCTTGGCGCTCGTACCCGGAGGTCTCGTCGAGCAGCTTGTTCGTCAGCTTCAAACATTTCCCCGGATCCGTACGCGAGATGCGTGCGGCCTCGTGATAGACGACGCTTGGACGATCAGAATCCCCTCCGGCCTTCGTGGCCTTCGCGAATTCCTTTTCCGCGGCATCGAAATTTCCCTGACCCTGATCCGAAATCGCAATTCCATCGAGAACATCGGGCTGCGGCGCGACCGCGGCGACTTGGTTCCAGTATGGCTTCGCTTTCGTAAAAATCCGGTAGTAGTTCAGGACCGCTCCGCGGTTAAATTTCGCGGCCAGAAACAGCTCGTCTTTCGCAATCGCCTGGCGGAAATATTCGTTCGCTTCCGCGATGCGAATCCAGTCTTCTTGCCCGGCGCCCGAAGCGATTAGGACACCTCGGTTATTGAGTGCGGCCGCCGCCTTCGGATTCAGAAGGAGGGAGCGCTCGTATGCGATCTTCGCGACGAGTGGCTTTCCATCACCCCAAAGTAGATTTCCGTAATCGATCCAGGCGACCGGATTTTTGGCGTTTTCGACGAGCGAGCGGCGAATCCGTTCGAACGCGTTACCGCGTCCCTCTTTCCCGCCGTCGGCCGGTTGGCCGCTCAGCCGATACTTATCCCGAAAACCCTGCGCACGATTCGGGAGTGTCGCGCCGAAATCGGTCAGCCGATCCGCAATCGCCGGCAGGACCGGTGAAAGAAGTTCGCGTTCGACGGCCTTTTGGTAAGCGGTACGCCACGTATCGATGGCCTTCGCACGGAGTGGATCACTCACCGACTTCAGACCCTTACGGAATCCGACGATCGCTTCGGGGGTCGCGGTTTTCGGCGGTTCGATTTGGTCGACTTCGTCGGCGAAATTCATGACCCAGTTTGCGAGGCGATCGAGCGCAGCCACGGCCCATGGCCCGGAGGCCTCGACGACCGCCTGGTAAGAATCATTCAGCTTCTTTAAGAAAGCGAGACGCTCTTCGAGGCCGCGTTTGAGCTTATCGTCTGGAAGCGAAAGCTTACGGAACTGCGTATCGCGCTCGAGCGTCGTCGCGAGGTGATAACGGGCATAACCGACCCACGGAGAGTTATCCACTCCGGTGGAACGTCCCCTCTTCCCTTTTACGCTTGTCGCGCCGCCTCGGGCCGCGACCGCGCGAAAAGTCCGATCGGCTTGCGGAAGTGTTTCGAGGCGAGCATAGGTGTCCGCGAGGCGCGCTCCGCATTCCGCGGAGGCCGAGTTATTCTCTTCGAAGCAAAGCTTTAAGTACTTCACTGCTTGGGGTTCGTTCTTCGAATAGTCGTACCACTCGGCGAGCGAGAGAGCGACCTGGCCACGGCTTCCGCCCTTTTTAAAGTTCTCGAGGTAGTACCGGAAATCGACCGAAGCTTCGGTCAGGTTTCCCGCGCCCTCAAAGAGACGCCCGGCGATTTCGAGGGAATCCGGATCGCCGCGACGACCGAGAATCCGGAAGAGGTTACCGGCCTTTTCGAACTGACCCATGATGATGGCGTTCGTGGCGACATCGCGAAGCGAATCGATCGCGAGCTTCGAGTCCTTATACTTCCCAACCCATTTCGAGATCGCGCGAGTCGCCGAGTCGTAGTCTCCGGCCGAGAGGTCGTTCCGAACGGCGCTTTCGAAGGCCTTTTCGGAGAGTTCCCGCTTCGGCTCGTTCATCGCGAATTCTTCGTAACCCTTCGCTGCCGAGGCGAAATCCTTCGACTTTTCTTGGCCGGCGATCACGCCGATCTTGATCCGCGCTTCTTCCTGATCGAGGAACGCCGCGAGAGTTCCCTTTTGTAGCTTTTGGTCGGAGAGAATTAGGCCCGGATTCTTCCGAATTTCCGCTGCGACGGAGAGGAAGTCTTCGGCCTGGCTCGATCCCTTGATATCTTCGGCCTTCTTCGGCAGGCGGTCCGCGTACATCTGCGCGCGAAGGCGAGCGGCGGTCAGCGACTGCTGCGATTCCGGTGCGAGGGCGACCAGTTTCTTGATCCGATCTTCCGCTTCATTAAACTTTTTAGGATTCCCGGCAAGGTCGACGATGACGTTCAAGCGCGCCTGGAGCCCTTCGGTCTTGTCGCCGAAACTCTCCGCGACGTAATCCGAAGCTTCGACGAAGTCCTTCTCGTTCGCGGCCATGTCTTCGGGTTTCGCGTCCTTCTTCGTCTTGGCGATCGTTTCGCCAAGCGAAGTCATCCAAAACGCTGCCGCCTGTTTCGCGTAACGCTCGTCCTTCGAACGAATAACCTGCTTATAGAGAGTAGCGGCGTCTTGGGATTTACCCTCGTCGCGCTTCACTTCGGCGAGGTACATTTGAACTTCTGGCGTTTCCTTCTTCGAGTCTTCCTTCGCGAGGAACTGATTCAAATAAAGGGTGTAGAAGTTTTCGGCGACGACGAGCGAGTTCTTGTTTTGGGTCTTCCGGTAGTCTTCGTGCGAATCGACGGCGGTCTTCCGAACGAGCACACGAAGGTTCTTCGCGGCCAGAACGGTGTCGTCGTCCCCGCCCGCTGGAATCTCGACGCCTTGGATCCGCTTCAGCGCGGTCGCGTACTGGCCGCGGCGCAGATCGAGATCGAAAAGCTTTACCCGAACTCGGAACGCGGCTTCATCGTTCGGATTCGTCTTCAGCAGCGATTCGTAGACCTGAACGGCCTTCGCAGTTTCCGCGTTTCGCTCGTACTGAGCACCGAGCCGCTCGAGCGTCTTCGCGTAAAAATCTTTACCGCCGCCGACTTGCTTAAAGTAAGTGAGGGCCTCGTCGACCCGACCACTTTCGGTCATGAAGACGGCCATATCGCGGAGTGATTCGTCGCGAAGGCTTAAGAATTTTTCGTCCTTCGCGCCCTCGCTGATCGCTTGCTTCATCGTATTTACGGCTTTTTCGTATTGTTTTAGCCGGTAATGCGACCAGGCCTTCTTTTGCAGAAGACGGGGCAGCGCGGAACCCTGATAGCTTGGCAACGCGAGTTCGTAGTATTTCAGCGCCTCACGGTAGTCCTGGCGCATGTACGCTGACTCGGCGATCGCCCGGTAAGCCTCTCCGACATACGGAGATTCCGGAAACTTCTGGGTCAGCTGACGAAAGTAATTGATCGAGCTCTTCTCCTCTTCGAGCTCATCGAAGTAGACGCCGAGAAAGTAGTAAATCTGGTCGAGCTTCGGGTGCTTGATTCCGAGATGCAGCACTTCTTCGCAAGCCCGAATTCCGAGGCGCAGAAGTGGCTTCGAGTTCGCGCGGTCGATGAATTTGTCGGCAGTTCCCGCGGCCAAACGAGTTTCGTGAACTTTACCTTCGTTCAGGAATTCAGCCCGGTAGGCTTCGAGGTAAGTTTCGGCCATGCGGACGTAAAGATCCGCTTTCCGATTCGTCGGAAGACGGCGTCCGAGCGCTTTCTTGATTTCGGCGAGTTCCTGGTTCCGAAGCTCGCGGATCTTGTTCTCGTCAGACGTCCGGACGGAGGCCATTTCCGAGGCCGGATAAGGCTCGGCGCGCGCAAACGTCCCGCCCATCGTAAGCGCGAAGCTTGCGAGGAGGAGAACGACCAGACGGTGCGCCGCCGTTTTCAAGGCCTTATTTCCCACATTCGGATTCGAGACCAAAGATGTAATCTCCTAATTCGTCGTTCCAAAACTCGCCATTAAAGTCCCAAAAAAGCTGGTGATCTTTCCGGCTCGGGCGGACCACGCCGCGCGTCCGCTCGTCGTCTTCTGCCTTTGCATGCATGACCTTCCGGATCAGTTTGTCTTTCGCGCGCCCGAGCATCTCGAGGCGAATGAACGATATCTTTTCGAAGTCCGCGACGAGCACTCCGTGGTGATCGATCAGTGAGTTCTTCACGTACGCGCCGCCGAGTTGGTGGATGGTTTTCCGGCGCCATTTCAAAACTTCCGTGAGGAACGCCGAGAGGCCCGAGTTCGCGTCGGCACCCGTCATCCGTGCGAAGGCCGTGATGACTCCCCGCTCTTTATCGAGGGAAGCATCCTGGGCGGTGAGATCCGAGAAGTACGGACCCCGTACGAAACGGTTCGTGAGACGACCCACCGGATCTTGGGTGTCGCGCTTGTCCTTTAACGTACGTAGACCGAGCGAATAGAACGCTTCGAGATTCGAGGCATTCGACTCGACGAAACGCTTCACTTCCCGACCGATGTCCGTATACCGGGCATTGAAATCATCGATCGCCTTTTGGGTATCGTCGTAGAGACAGAGCGAAAGAAACGTTTGGGCCCGCAAGACTTCGACTTCGCTATTGAAGACGAAGTCGAGTGCTGGCGCCTTATAGGTCACGAGCTTGCCGAGGGTGCGGTTAAACTCGCGTTTTGCGAACGCGTTCCACGCCTGTTCGAAAAGGATGTCGGGCCAAACTCGGCTCGCCTTCGGAATTTTATCGTAAGCTTTTTCGGCCTCATCGAATTTCTCGCCTTGGTACCAAGCCCGAGCTTCGTCGGCCGCGCAGCGGGCCTCGAGATCTTTACTCTCGTTCACTTGGCTGTGATAGCGCGGGCTCGCGGTATCGACTTCCGTCACGACGAGGGGTGCGTACTTTTGGCAGTCGCGAAAATCGTCGACCGATTCGTCGATCCGGCCCTGGATTGCGAGCGTGGTCCCCCGAAGCTCGAGCGAGAACGGGTAAAGTCGGCTCTGCGACTTTACCTGATTCAGGTATTCGAGAGCCTTGTTCATGTCATCCTTAAGGATGGCAGCCTTTCCGAGCGAAAAAAGATAGGCGCTCCGATTTACGGCGTCGTAGTCTTCGTATTTCGTATTCCGGATCATAAAATCGCGGAGCACGTCCGGGCCGACGCGTGCGAGAATCGATTCGGTTTGGGTCAGCACCCGGCGGATCGCCGAACGATCTCCGGACTGCAAAGTCTGGATAAAAAAGTACGTCGAAGAATTCCAGAGACCCGCATGCGCAAGCGCCAGCGTGACGTAACTGTTGGCTTCCGCCTTTGTCGCTGGCGCTTCCTGCGACGAGGCATAGGCATAACGAGCGGCCGTGAAGTATTGG